>CAWUNP010000276.1:0-2959 GCA_963923805.1 uncultured Novosphingobium sp.
GGCAGGTTGGCAGCGGGGACAGCTATCGCGCCAGCCAGGGCCGCCAGGTGGGCCGCGATGGCTGGATCGACGTGCGGTTTGACGGCACGGCGATCCACATCGGCGGCCAGTGCGTCACTGTGATCAGGGGCACGGCGACCATCTGAAACGAAAAGGGCGGCCCGCGGGCCGCCCTTTGTTTGTCCGGTACAGCGGGGGAGGGCTTAGCCTTCCACGTGCTCCGCCAGAACGGTCAGGCCGTTGGCGCCGACTTCAGCGAAGCCGCCCTGAACCATGATTTCTTCCGGGGCGGCGCTTTCGGTCCGGTAGACCTTGATTGCGCCGTCACGGATGGTCGACATGAAGGGCGCGTGGCCTTCAAGCACGCCGAACTCGCCTTCCGCACCGGGGACGACCACCATGTGGACGTCTTCCGAGCGAACGAGCCGTGCCGGCGTAACGAGTTCGAAGTGCAGGGCCATGGCGATCAGGCTTCCGCAGCCAGCTTCTTGGCCTTTTCGACCGCTTCGTCGATCCCGCCAACCATGTAGAAGGCGGCTTCCGGCAGGTGGTCGTATTCGCCGTCCACAACCGCCTTGAACGAACGCACGGTGTCTTCAACCTGGACGAACTTGCCCGGGATGTTGGTGAAGACTTCGGCCACGTGGAACGGCTGCGACAGGAAGCGCTGGATCTTGCGGGCGCGGGCAACGGTGAGCTTATCTTCTTCCGAAAGCTCGTCCATGCCGAGGATCGCGATGATGTCCTGCAGCGACTTGTACTTCTGCAGCGTTTCCTGAACGCGGCGGGCAACATCGTAGTGCTCCTGGCCGACAACGGCCGGGGTCAGCACGCGCGAGGTCGAGTCGAGCGGGTCAACCGCCGGATAGATGCCCAGTTCCGAGATCGCGCGCGACAGGGTGGTCGTGGCGTCAAGGTGAGCAAACGAGGTGGCCGGCGCAGGGTCGGTAAGGTCGTCCGCGGGAACGTAGATCGCCTGCACCGAGGTGATCGAACCCTTGGTGGTCGAGGTGATGCGTTCCTGCAGCGCGCCCATGTCGGTCGCCAGGGTCGGCTGATAGCCCACGGCCGAAGGAATACGGCCGAGCAGTGCCGACACTTCCGAACCCGCCTGGGTGAAGCGGAAGATGTTGTCGACGAAGAACAGAACGTCCTGGCCTTCCTGGTCGCGGAAGTATTCGGCCATGGTCAGACCCGAGAGGGCGACGCGGGCGCGGGCGCCCGGGGGCTCGTTCATCTGGCCGAACACCAGAGCCACCTTCGAACCATCGGGGGTGGCGTTGCCGTCGGCGTCCTTGGCGATAACGCCGGCGTCGAGGAATTCGTGGTAAAGGTCGTTACCTTCGCGGGTGCGTTCACCGACGCCCGCGAAGACCGACACGCCGCCGTGGCCCTTGGCGATGTTGTTGATCAGTTCCTGGATCAGCACGGTCTTGCCCACGCCGGCGCCGCCGAACAGGCCGATCTTGCCGCCCTTGGCGTAAGGCGCGAGCAGGTCGATCACCTTGATGCCGGTCACCAGGATCGCGGCTTCGGTCGACTGTTCGACGAATTCCGGAGCCTTGGCATGGATCGGGGCGCGCAGGTCGGTGTTGACCGGGCCGCGCTCGTCGATCGGATCGCCGACGACGTTCAGAATGCGGCCGAGGGTCTGCGGACCAACCGGAACCGAGATCTGGGCGCCCGTGGCGACCACCGGCTGACCGCGGGTCAGGCCGTCGGTCGAGTCCATGGCGATGGTGCGGACGGTGTTTTCACCCAGGTGCTGGGCGACTTCGAGCACAAGGCGCGAACCGTTGTTGTCGGTTTCGAGGGCCGAGAGGATCGCCGGCAGTTCGCCGTCGAAGGTCACGTCGACGACGGCGCCGATGACCTGGCTGATCTTGCCGCCAGCGGTGTTGGCAGCCGCGGGAGCGGCCTTCTTGCGAGTGGTGGTCTTGGCTGCGGTGGCCATGGTCGTTTCCTTGCCTTGAAAGTCGTTAGAGCGCTTCGGCGCCCGCGATGATTTCGATCAGTTCGGTGGTGATCGCGGCCTGACGGCTGCGGTTGTACTGGATTGTCAGCTTGTTGATCAGATCGCCGGCGTTGCGCGTGGCATTGTCCATCGCGGTCATCGACGCACCCTGTTCCGAGGCCTGGTTTTCCAACAGCGCACCGAACAGCTGGGTGCGCAGATAGCGCGGCAGCAGTTCGGCGAGGATTGCTTCTTCCTCAGGCTCGTATTCCACCACGGCCCCATCGCTGCCGGAAGCGGCAACCTTGGGCGCGGGGACGGGGATGATCTGCTGTTCAGTCGGCTCCTGGGCCAGCGCCGAACGGAAGGTCGAGAAGAACAGGTGGGCGACGTCGAACTTGCCTTCGTCGTACAGCGCAACCAGTTCCTCGGCGATCTTCTGCGCTTCGGCAAAGCCCGGTTCACGCGCATCGGTCGTGTCGAACATGGCCAGCACCGCCTTGGGGTAGAGCCGGCGCACGACCGCGCGGCCCTTGCGGCCCACGAGGTAGAACAGCACCGTCTTGCCTTCGGCTTCGAGCGCGCGGGCCTTGACCAGCGCAGCCTTGACGATGTTCGAGTTGAATGCGCCGCACAGGCCCTTGTCCGAGTTGGCGACGACCAGGAGGTGAACCTGATCCTTGCCCGTCCCGGCGAGCAGCTTGGGGCTGTTCTCGCTGACCGTGATCTTGCTGGCCAGCGATCCCATCACTTCGGCCAGCCGCGCGGCATAGGGCCGGGCAGCTTCGGCAGCAGACTGCGCCTTGCGGAGCTTGGCCGCGGCGACCATCTGCTTGGCCTTGGTGATCTTCTGGGTCGACTTGACCGAGTTGATCCGACCTTTGAGTTCCTTAAGCGAGGCCATGAAGCCTTACCCTTTCAATCGGATCAGGCGAACTGCTTCGCGAAAGCGTCGAGCGCGGCAACGGTCTGCTTCTTGGCGTCATCGCCAAAGTCGCGGCTGTC
>CAWUNP010000277.1:0-2934 GCA_963923805.1 uncultured Novosphingobium sp.
CATCAGTACAGAGGGGATCGCCTGGGCCTGGATCGGCGTTGGCGTGTCATAGCCCTTGGCGGTTACTGCCTGGACAAGTTCGGGAGAGAGGCCGAGATCGGCAAAGGACATAGACTGGGAATTTCCGGAAGAGAGTGAGCGGCCCGTACACCCCGATGGTGACAATGCCACTGCTGAGCGCGCCCTAGGCGCAAACCGGGCGGAAAGTCAAGAAATCGGCCCGATCAGTCCTCAACCAGCATCAATTCGCGGTAGCCCTGAACCTTGCACTTGGCACCGCTGCGGGCCAGCAATTCATCGCGATCAGCGCAGAGCTGGCCATCGCTGTGCTGCGCAACCAGGAACCCGGAATAGTAATCCCGGCCCTGGCAGGCCTTTTCCAGCGTGGCGCTGACCAGCCGCTGACCGCGCAGGAACAGCACCAGCTTGTTGCCGCCGCCGGATTGCACGCCAAGCAGCGCATTGAGCGGCACGCATTTGCCCATCTTGCGCTCGATCACGCGCGGAGCTGCCAGATCGCGGGATTCGCTTGTCACCGAAGCTGCCAGCGGCAGGGGTGCGGGGCGCGGGCTGATCCGGATGGTGACACGTTGCTCGATCCGGACCTGCTGGGCATTGGGCAACCGGAACTGGTCCCGAAAGACCGGCAGGATCGCCTCCCCCCCTTCGCTCAACCGCGGCAACGGCTGGGCCGGGATCGAAACCAGCGGCGCCTTGGCCTGATCTGGCAGAGCTTCGTGCGGCAGGGCCGGCTTGTCCTCTGCCGCCACGGCTGCAGCCATGCCCACCGCGCCCGCAGTCAGCGCCAGCGCCAGATGCGCAAGGAAAAGGGTGGATCGCTGCATTGCCCCGGTGAATAGCCCCTGTGCTTGAACGCGCGCTTAACCTGCTTGGGCCGCCTGCCGCAAGGGGCTGGAAAGCACCCTGCCCGCGTGCGATAGCCGCGCCATGGCACCTGCACACGATCCGTTCCTGGCCGAAGCCGCCGCCTTGCTGGGCCCGCGCGGGCTAACCCGTGATACCGATCTGGTCACGCCGTGGCTGACCGATTGGCGCGGGCGCTATACCGGTGCAGCCTTGGCCCTGGCCTCTCCCGCCACGACGGCCGAGGTGGCCGCACTGGTCAGGCTCTGCGCAGATCATGGCGTGCCGATTGTCCCACAAGGCGGCAATTCCAGCATGTCAGGCGGGGCCACGCCTGATGCGAGCGGACGCGCGATCCTGCTGTCACTGCGCCGGATGAACCGGATCGCGCCGGTCGACACAGACGCGCGGCAGGTCACCTGCGAAGCCGGCGTGGTGCTGCAGAACCTCCACGCCGCCGCCGAAGCCGAAGGCCTGCGCTTTCCCCTGACGCTGGGCGGCAAGGGATCGGCCACGATCGGCGGCCTGATTTCCACCAATGCCGGCGGCACGCAGGTGCTGCGGCATGGCGTGATGCGGGCGCTGGTGCTGGGCCTGGAAGCGGTGCTGCCCGATGGTTCGGTCTATTCGGCGCTTACCCCGCTCAAGAAAGACAATCGCGGCTTTGATCTGAAGCAGCTGTTCATCGGCGCAGAAGGCACCTTGGGGATTGTCACCGGCGCCACGCTCAAGCTGGTTCCCGCTCTGGCAGACCGGGTTGTTGCCTGGGTCGGCCTACCCTCGATCCACGCCGCGCGCGAACTGCTGCTGCATTGTGAAGCCTCTGCCGGCAGCTTGCTCGAAGGCTTTGAAGTCATGCCCCGCGCCTGCCTTGAAGCCGTGCTCGATTACCTGCCCGAAGCCCGCAACCCGCTGGCCCAGCCGCACGCCTGGCACGCGCTGATCGAACTGGCGGCCGATGCCGAAAATGCCGCCGCCCTGCACGAACGGGCCGAAGCGCTGCTGGCCAGCGCTTTTGATCGCGGCCTGGCCCAAGATGCCGTGCTCTCTGCCAATGAAACCCAGGCGGAAGCGTTCTGGACGCTGCGCGATTCGGTCTCGCCGGCCGAACGCGCCAAGGGGCCGGCGATGCAGCATGATATTTCGGTTCCGGTGGCGGACATGGCCGATTTTGTCGCCACGGCAGCGCCGGCGATCGAGGCGGAGTTTCCCGGCACGCAGGCGCTTGGCTTTGGCCACCTTGGCGATGGCAATATCCACTTTCACGTTCTGGCACCGCCGGGCGTAGTCCGCGGGGAATGGGAAGACAGCCAGGGCAAGGCGATCAGCGCGCGGGTGCATGATCTGGTCACAGCCGCCCATGGGTCTATCAGTGCCGAACACGGGATCGGCCAGATGAAGCGCGACGAGCTGGCCCGGCTGGGCGACCCGGTGGCCCTGGCCCTGCTGCGGCAGGTCAAGGCAGCGCTTGATCCAAAGGGGTTGATGAACCCCGGCAAGCTGCTTGCGCTGCCCCCCCACACCGCTTAAAGGCGCGACTTTCTGCCCGGCAACATTCCGTCCCGGGTTTCCAATTCGGAGAGAATGCATGGCCAGCGCGCCGAACGCCACCAACCTGCCGCTGTTCTACAAGGACCTGATGCCGCTCAACAGCCGGGATCACACCAAATACAAGAGCCGCAGCACCGACCAGGCGAACTGGCTTGTTGGCACGCACGCCGTGCCGCTGACTGCCGAAGAATTCATCCACGCCGGCCGTCATTACCCGATCGTGTTCGCATCGGCCGACCAGCCGGTGCCGCTGGCGCTGATGGGCCTGAACGAAGGCGTCAACCTGTTCGTTGACGACGAAGGCAAGCTGACCGACCAGAACGTCTACATCCCGGCCTATGCCCGCCGTTACCCGTTCATGCTGGCCAAGCTGCAGCCCGATTCGGAAGAGCTCTCGCTTTGCTTCGATCCGACCAGCGATCTGGTTGGTGAGTTTGACGAAGGCAATCCGCTGTTTGACGGCGAAGAGCCCAGCGAAGCCACCAAGGGCATGCTGGAATTCTGCAAGAGCTTCGAAGA
>CAWUNP010000278.1:0-2916 GCA_963923805.1 uncultured Novosphingobium sp.
GCCGATCACGTGGTCGATCTGGGCCCCGGCGCCGGGGTCCACGGGGGGGAGATTGTCGCCCAGGGCACCCTGCAGGATATCCTCAGCAGCAAGGACAGCCTCACCGGCCAGTACCTCTCCGGCACCCGCCGGATCGAGGTGCCCAAGCAGCGCCGCAAGGGCAACGGCCACCACGTCACCGTGCACAACGCCCGCGCCAACAACCTGCGCGGCGTCACGGCCAGGATCCCGCTCGGCACCTTCACCTGCATCACCGGCGTTTCGGGCAGCGGCAAGTCCAGCCTCACGCTCGATACGCTTTATGCCAGCGCCGCGCGCACGCTCAATGGCGCGCGGGTGATCGCCGGCCCGCATGACAAGGTGACCGGGCTTGAGCATTGCGACAAGGTGATCGAGATCGATCAGTCCCCGATCGGCCGCACCCCGCGAAGCAACCCGGCCACCTATACCGGCGCCTTCACCCAGATCCGTGACTGGTTCGCCGGCCTGCCGGAATCTGAGGCGCGCGGTTACAAGGCCGGGCGGTTCTCGTTCAACGTCAAGGGCGGCCGCTGCGAAAAGTGCCAGGGCGATGGCCTGATCAAGATCGAGATGCACTTCCTGCCCGACGTTTACGTCACCTGCGAGGAATGCGGCGGCAAACGCTACAATCGCGAAACGCTGGAAGTGAAGTTCAAGGGCCACTCGATCGCCGACGTGCTCGACATGACGATCGAGGACGCGGAAGAGTTCTTCAAGGCCGTCCCCCCGATCCGTGACAAGATGCACATGCTGAACGAGGTCGGCCTTGGCTACGTCAAGGTCGGCCAGCAGGCCACGACCCTCTCCGGCGGTGAGGCGCAGCGCGTGAAACTCGCCAAGGAACTCAGCCGCCGCTCAACCGGGCAGACGCTCTACATCCTCGATGAACCCACCACCGGGCTGCATTTCGAAGACGTCCGCAAACTGCTCGAAGTGCTGCAGCGGCTGGTCGACCAGGGCAATTCGGTCGTGGTGATCGAACATAACCTCGATGTGATCAAGGTGGCCGACTGGATCATCGACCTCGGCCCCGAAGGCGGCGTGCGGGGTGGGGAGATTGTTGCCGAGGGCACCCCGGAGCAGGTGGTGAAGGTGGAGCGGAGCTTTACCGGGCGCTATTTGGCGCCGTTGTTGGGGTGAAAAGGAGCTCTAACGCTCAACGCACATCTTCTGGATGTGATAACTAAACGTCGTCATCGTCGTCGATCTCTTCTTCTTCGGTTTGCATGATTGGACGCTTAAATCCGTAATGCTCTAATTGACCGGCAAACCACGCTTCCCGTTCCGCAATGAAATCTATGAAGTCTTGCTTCGTCTTCGCTGGCTTCAAGAGAATATTATAGGCGGTCGTTGTGATGCCCTGAGTCAAGTAAATCTCGCGGGACTGTTCCTCTGAACCAAGCACTCGGATGCTGTTTAAGATCTGATCACGAGGGTCGCAGTTTAGCCAGCTTCCATTCGTATCTTCTTCTACGTACATGATGTTCAAAGCCAAGTTGGCTGTGTCTATTGTTTTGTCCCACCCTTCAAGATGATGTACCCACCTCGTAGGGAAAATGTGGTGCTTTGCGGAAGGGTATGTTCCGACTCCAACACGAGTGCCTTTGATCGGGTCTTTCGGTGATTTGTTGTTCAGGGTCGTCCTGAACAGCTTGCCGATCGCTCCGGCAAAGGGGGAAAGGTTATCGGCATTGGCCACGTCTACTGTCCGCGCCTCGGCCGTCTGGAAGATCGAGGCGGTCAGCCCGGCGATCCCGGTGAAGAACGGGCTGGCCAGCGCCGAGGCAATCGATTTGCTGGGGATCAGCTTCTGGATGTTCCCCGATATGGCCGCCACATCATAGGTGGCCGTGGTCGAATAGTAGTACTTCAGCGTGACCGAGATCGGCGAACCCGGATCAAGCTGCCAGCGCGGGGAGACATAGCTGGCGTTCTTCCGGATCCGCGTGAGTGTTTTGCGGCCGTCGAATTCATAGGAGATCAGTGGTACCTCGGGCAGGCTTTGCCCGCCCTGGTTCAGCGCCATGGTGATGGTCAGCGATCGGGTCTTGTTACCCAGGCCCAGCGCCTTGAGCAGCGCCGCGCCTAGGTTGCGCTTGCCCTTGTCGTCCACCGGCAGGTTCACGTCCTGCGCATCGACGATCACCTGGGTGTAGTAATCGCCCGCCTTGATGAATTTCGTGCCGGTAACCCGTGAGGATGAAACAACATCGGAGGCAGAGCCCAAAACCGCCGTCGGCATTCCCGCCAAGGCCATTGCCAGCGCCAGACCGGCGCTCTTGTTCAATCCGCGCATGTTGCACCCCTCTACGTGGTTGCAACAGTGTGCGCCGACCTGCGGAGCCTGTCAATTATGTAAAAATTACAAAGATATGCGGCGCGATCTGGTCAGCCCGGGCGGCGGGTGCTCTCGCGGGCCAGCAGGCTGACAGGCACGCGCCGGTCGGAATTGGGTTCCCCGGCGATGGTGGCCAGCAGCTTGTCCACAAGCATGGCCCCGGCGGCGGCGAAGTCCGGCTGGATCGAGGACAGCGGCGGCATGGCATTGGCGCTGGCGCGGATCCCGTCGAAGCCGATCAGGCCCAGCCGGCCCGGCACGGCGATCCCGGCTTCGGACAGTTCGCGCAGGGTGCCCAGCGCGATCTCGTCACAGACGGCGAACACCGCGTCATACGGCAGGCCATCGGCGATCAGCTGGCGCGCGGCGCGGCGGCCCTGTTCCTCGCGGCTGAGGCCTTCCTCGATCTCGACCAGGCGCGGGGTCAGCCCGGCTTCCTGCATGGCCTGGCAGTATCCGTCGTAGCGTTCCTTGAACTGACGCTGGAGCGAGGCTTCGGAACCGATGCAGGCGGGGGCGGTGAAGCCGGCCTCGATCAGGTGGCGCGTGGCCAGCAG
>CAWUNP010000279.1:0-2916 GCA_963923805.1 uncultured Novosphingobium sp.
CCGCCGCGACATTGGCCGCAATCATGAAGTCTTCGACCCCGCGGTGGGCGTCGAGCCGTTCACGTAGCGCGATCTCGATGATCCGGCCCGCCTCGTCCAGCTTGACCCGGCGCTCGGGCAGTTCGAGCTCCAGCGGATCGCGGTCGGTTCTTGTCCGCTCCAGCGCACGCCAGGCGTCCCACAGGTTTACCAGATGCGGCGCGGCATCGCCCTCATTAATCCGGCGCTGCGCCTCTTCATAGGCGATCACCTCGTCAATGCGGACGATGGCGCGGGTGAAGCGCCAGTCGGTCACCTTGCCGTTGGCTGCGATGGTCATGTGGCAGGCCATGGCCGCGCGGTCTTCACCGGCCCGCAGTGAGCAGACATCGGCGCTTAGCACCTCTGGCAGCATCGGCACGACGCGATCCGGGAAATAGACCGAATTGCCGCGCTCCCGCGCTGAACGATCGAGTGAACCGCCCGGTCGGACATAGAAGCTGACATCGGCAATGGCGACGAGCGCGCGGAAGCCCCCCTCGCCATCCGGCTCGGCCCAGATCGCATCGTCATGATCGCGGGCATCGCTGGGATCGATTGCCAGGATCGGCAGGTGCCGCAAGTCTTCGCGGTGGTCCTTGCTGAGCGGCAGCTTGGCGGCGCGCTTGGCTTCCTCAATGGCTTCAGATGAGAAGCCATAGGGGATACCGTGCTTGTGGATCGCGATCAGGCTGAAGGCCTTGGGTGCCAACGGATCGCCCAGCACATCGGTAACCTTGACCCCCGAGCGCGGACTGCGACCTGCCGGCTCTGCCAGCACCAGTTGCCCGGCCTCGGCTCCGCCCAGATCGGCAATCGGCTGCGAATGGCGTTCGCGCTTGTCGACCGGCGCAAGCCAGCCCTTCCCCGCGCCATCGATCTCAACCACACCCATCAATTGCTCGGTCCGCGCCGGCAGCTTTTTCATCGGGTGGGCGATCCAGCCCGTCGCGGTTTCTTCGGTGCGCGCCAGCACGCGGTCACCCACGCGCAGCGCCGGTTGCTTGCGCTGTTCGATCAGTCGCAGCTTGGGTGGCGGAATATTGTCTTCCGGTTGCCAGCTGTCCGGCACGGCGAGAGCTTCGCCATCTTCGGTACCAACAACGCGCAGCACGGTGACTTTTGGCACACCGCCCATCCGGTGGAAGGCAGTGCGATTGCCATCGATCAAGCCTTCCTCAGCCATGTCCTTGAGCAGGGCCTTGAGCTGGATTTTTTCCTGGCCCTTCAGGCCAAAGGCACGGGCGATTTCCCGCTTGCCGGCGGGCTCTTCACTATTGGCAATGAAGTCCAGGATCTGCTGGCGGCTCGGCAGGCCGGGCTGAAGCTTGGGGCGTTTCACCAAGTCAATAAGCCCGGGCGATGGTGATGCGTTCCACCGCCGGCTCGCCCGTGAACAGGCAGGTGCCGCTAACCGGCTCCCCGTCCATCGGCGTGTTGCGGATGGTTAGCTTCAGCGTCTTGAGCTTAGCCACGACGGCATCTAGCGCGTCGCCGGTCGGCCTCGACCAAAGGACTTCAACCCAGCCCGGATAGCGCTTGTCAGCGCTGAAGAAGGCTTCAAGCCCGGCAAGGTCCGTTACGCCGCGATGGATCTGGGCATCACGCCGCGCGGTCGCTTCGGCGTGGAGCGAGCGCTGGATGTCTTCCAGTTCACCGGCAGCAGCGGTAAGGAATTCCTCGCGGGACTGGCCGATGAAGTTGACCTTGCCATCCTCGCGGTAAAGCCGGTCACGGCGCACGGCCGAAACCTGTCCGCCAGCGGCATCGCGGCCACCGATTTCAAGGATCAGGGGCACGCCCTTCTTAACCCAGCCCCAACGCTTTGCCGTCGCCTTTCCGGCGCGCTTGTCAAGCAGGACGCGCACCGGTTCGCCAAGCGCCCATTGCTGGGCAAGCGCGGCGCGCAGGTCCTCACAATAGGCGAGCAGTGCATCGTCACCTTCGTCATCGCGCAGCATCGGCAGGATGACGATCTGATGGGGCGCAATCCGCGGCGGGACGCGCAGGCCGTCGTCGTCACCGTGGGTCATGATCACGCCGCCAATCAGGCGGGTCGATACGCCCCAGGATGTGGTGTGGCACAGCTGCTGGCCACCTTCCTTGTCCTGATACCGGATGTTGGCCGCTTCGGCGAAACCGGTGCCAAGATAGTGCGAGGTGCCGGCCTGAAGCGCCTTGCCATCCTGCATCATCGCTTCGATCGAATAGGTTGCGACCGCTCCGGGGAAACGCTCGTTCTCGGGCTTTTCACCCGCGATCACCGGCATGGCGAGATCGTCTTCAGCATGCGCGCGGTACATTTCGAGCGCGCGCAGGGTTTCGGTCATGGCATCAGCCCGGTCGGCATGGGCGGTATGGCCTTCCTGCCAGAGGAATTCGCTGGTGCGCAGGAACATGCGGGTGCGCATTTCCCAGCGCACCACGTTGGCCCACTGGTTGGTCAACAGCGGCAGGTCGCGCCAGGATTGGACCCAGCGGCTCATCGCCTGGCCGATCACGGTCTCCGAGGTCGGCCGAACGATCAACGGCTCTTCCAGCTTGGCTTCCGGATCCGGAACCAGCCCGCCCTTGCCATCCTGGATCAGCCGGTGGTGGGTAACAACCGCCATTTCCTTGGCGAAGCCGTCCACGTGCTCAGCTTCCTTGGCGAAGTAGGACAAGGGAATGAATAGCGGGAAATAGCAGTTCTGAACGCCGGCCGCCTTGATCCGGGCATCCATCAGGTGCTGAATCCGCTCCCAGATCCCATAGCCCCATGGCTTGATCACCATGCAGCCGCGAACGCCGCTTTCTTCGGCCATCTCTGCTTCAGAGATGACTTCCTGATACCATTGGGCGAAATCGTCGGCGCGGGTGACGGAAAGAGCGTGCTTCATGGCCGCGCGCGATAGCGGA
>CAWUNP010000280.1:0-2907 GCA_963923805.1 uncultured Novosphingobium sp.
CGGCTATCACTATCGCGGCGTCTTCGCCTCGGCGGCTGATGCGGCCGGTTCGGGTGTGGCCGGTGCGGTCAGCGGCGGGATCGACCCGCGCGCGCCCACTGCTCCGGGTGCTTCGGCACCGGGCCTGGTTGGCCTGATCAACTCGGGCATCCTCAATCCCTTCAGCCTGACCCAGACCGATGCGGCGCTGGCTGGCCTCAAGGCGATCTCGGCCGAGGGCGTCTCGCTCTATGGCGGCCGCTACAAGGTGGTGCAGCTCGATGCCTCGGCCTCGGGCCCGCTGTTTGGCCTGCCGGGCGGCGATGCCCAGCTCGCTGTCGGCGTCGACTATCGCCGTGAGACTTATGAGTTCAACGGCTCGGCTGCTGCGGCTGCCAGCTCGCCGAACATCTTCAACGCCGCATTTGATAACGTGAATGCGCTGACCCCGAAGAACCGCACCATCAAGGCGGCCTACGCCGAAGTGCTGATGCCGGTCTTCGATGGTTTTGAAGTGACCGGCGCGCTGCGCATCGACGATTACACCGGCTTTGGCACCACCACCAATCCCAAGGTTACGGCCAAGTACCAGCCGGTTGACTGGCTGATGCTGCGCGGCAGCTATAACACCAGCTTCCGCGTGCCGAGCTTCAACCAGATCTTCAACGGGGTGACCATCTCGCCCTATTCAGGCAGCGATCTGGCCGATCCGACCAAGTGCCCGGGCGGCGTGCCGACCAGCGCCTTTGGTTCGGGCCTGCCTTGCGCGCAGATCCGCCCCGATATCGCCACCGGTGGCAACCTGACCCTGCGCCCGGAAACGGCCAAGCAGTGGAGCCTGGGCGCCGTGCTGCGTCCCGCCCCGAAGTGGAGCGCATCGGCTGACTTCTGGGTGATCAATGTTGAAGACACCATCCAGACGCTGACCCTGCGCCAGCTGATCGACAATGCCTCGACCTTCCCGGACAAGTTCATCCGCGATGCTTCGGGCAATGTCACCCAGATTGACCAGCGCTGGATCAACGCCGGCGCCCGCCAGACCCGCGGCATCGAATTCGCCCTGCGCGGCGGGTTCGATCTGGGCGGCAGCTCGTCGGTCAACCTCGGCTTCGATGGCACGCTGCTGCTGCGCAAGCTGGAAAAGGTGGCGCCTTCGCTGGCCTTCACCAGCCAGCTGGGCGTGTTCAGCTATGCCGGTGACCTGGGGCTGAAGTGGAAGCACAACGCCTGGGTGAACTGGTCGAACGACGATTGGTCGGCCACGCTGACCCAGGTGTTCCGTGGCACCTATGCCAACCAGAAGCTGCCCGGCATCGCCGCCGGCACGGTGGTTCGCCCCGGCTTCAACGAGAAGGTTGATCCCTATTCGATCTACCATCTGGCGGTCAGCTATCTTGGCTTTGGCCCGAACTACAAGGTCACCCTGGGCGTGAAGAACCTGTTCGATGCCGATCCGCCGTTCGCCATCACCTATGATGGCAACACCGGTGCCGGCAGCTCGTGGGAACCACGCGTGGCAGATCCGCGCGGCCGTTCCTTCACCGTCGCGGTTGAGGTGAAGTTCTGATTACACGCATCAGGCCTTAACAGAGCAAGGGGCGCAACCACTGGTTGCGCCCCTTTTGCTTTGGGGCAGATCATGCTGTCAGCAGGCCGGCCCTGATGGCCGGGTAACCGGTTGCGGCCGGTCAGTTCGGCTGGGCAATCCGTTCGCGGTGCGGGCTGGTGAATTGTTCGCCAAGCAGCGCGACAATGCGGTCTCCGACTATCGCCGGTTCCTTGTTCCGCAGCGGGTCTTCACCGGGATAGGCCTTGGCCCGCATGGTCGTGCGGGTTGCGCCCGGATCGATGATCGCGACGCGGATCGGGGTGATATTGCGCACTTCCTGCGCGTAACAGTCCACCAGCACCTCGGCCGCCGCCTTGCTGGCGGCATAGGCGCCCCACCAGGCGCGGGGCGAGGTGGCAACCGAAGTGGTTAGGTAAACCAGCCGCGGGTTGGCGCTTTTGCGCAGCAGCGGGTCGAACCGCGCGATCAGCGCCTGGGTGGCCGAGGCATTGTTGGTCAGGGCCGAGGCGAGGCTCTTCGCTTCGATATCGGTCACGCCGGTCAGCTGCGGCAGGATCGCGGCCGCATGGACCAGCACGTCCAGCTTGCCCCAACGGCTGGCCACGGCTTCGGCCAGGCGAGCGATGCCATCGCCTTCGGTCAGATCAACCGGGGCGATCGTGGCGGCACCGCCCGCGGCAAAGATCGCTTCCTCAACCGCTTCCAGCGCCTTGGTATCGCGCCCGGTCAGGATCACGTGCGCCCCGGCCTTGGCCAGAGCCTGTGCGGTGGCCGCACCAATGCCGCGGCTGGCGCCCGTAACGAGCGCGAGCTGTCCGGAAAGATCGGTCATGCGACTTTCCCGACCGGAAGGTTGAGCTGATCGGTTTCCGCAGCGCGGTCGGCCAGGTCGGTCAGCTTGGTGGGATAGTCACCGGTGAAGCAGGCATCGCAATGCTGCGGGCAAGCGGCATTGCGGCTCTTTTCACCCACGGCGCGATAGAGCCCGTCGATCGAAACGAAGGCCAGGCTATCGGCAACGATGAACTTGGTCATTTCCGCCAGGTCCATCCGCGCGGCGAGCAGCTTGTGCCGCTCGGGCGTATCGACGCCGTAGAAGCAGGAATTGTTGGTGGGCGGGCTGGCAACGCGGAAGTGCACTTCCTTGGCACCCGCATCGCGCATCATCTGCACGATCTTCATCGAAGTGGTGCCGCGCACGATCGAATCGTCGATCAGCACGATTCGCTTGCCTTCCACCAGCGCGCGGTTGGCATTGTGCTTGCGCTTTACATCGGCATGGCGCGCGCCGTCCGATGGCTGGATGAAGGTCCGCCCGACATAGTGCGACCTGTCTCTTATACACATCTGACGCTGCC
>CAWUNP010000281.1:0-2906 GCA_963923805.1 uncultured Novosphingobium sp.
CTATAGCAGCCGATTCAGAGTCTAGCCGCTTGCCCCCCATGTCAACGAACACACCCCCCCTTCGCATGGCAGGCACCTCCCTGATCGAGCTGTCGATCGTGCTGCTGGCGATGGCCATCATGGCCGGCATCAGCTTGCCCTATCTCGGGCGGGTGGCCACACATTCCGAGTGCGTGGCCACCCGCAAGACGCTGGAGGCGCTGCGCTCCGCCATCATGGATACCGAGCCCCAGGCCGGCTTTTACGCCGACATGCTGCGTTATCCGGCAGCGGATGCGGATGACAACACATCGCCGACGGGCATCAGCGTAGCGTCACTCTCCGAACTGTTCCGCAATCCCGTATCCGGAACCTCGGCTCACAGCTGGAACCCGACGATCCGGCGCGGCTGGCGCGGTCCGTATGTGCAGGGTGGCATCAGCTGCACGGAGATCGAACAACGGCTGGCCAACGCCCTCGGTGGCGGATACGGACTGATGATCAACGGCGCCCCGGTGCAGGATGGCGCCGTCCTCCGCAGTCGCATCGACCCATTCGGGTTCTGCGCCGAAAACGCGCAACGTCCTCCCAAGGTGCTGGCGCTGGACAGCTTTCGGGTCACACTGGAGGACCCAACCGGCAGCCGATCCATGCAGCTGTTGACCGGCAGCCCGATTGTCCTGATGTGGAATCCTCAGACTCACACCCGCCTGCTGGTGTCGGGCGGCCCTGACCATGTCATTCAGACCTTCTCGGACGCATCGACATCCGACGACCTGACCCTGCACCTGGAGGGTATCCCCACCGCCACCCGACAGGACACACCATGCCCATGAATGCAGACCAGCGGCAACGTGGGCTCTCCTTGATCGAAATGATGATCGTCATGATGGTGCTGGTCACGACCTCTACCATCCTGATCCGGTCAACCGCCCAGATCAGTCATGACCAGCGCTACGAAAAGACCATCGAGCGCCATCACACCATTCGGCGCGCGATTGTTGATACCGATGTCCACCCGACGGGCACCCTGCACCGCAGTTTCGTGACCGACATCGGCCGACCGCCGTATGTTCTGCGTGAACTGATTGATGGCTGCCAGTCAGTGAGCGCCAGGGCAGACGACCCTTCCGGCACAGGCTGTCTGCCGCACAAAACCCGGCAGACCCGGTGCCTCGAAATCCGGCCCCAGAACGAACCACTCTGCCTGTCGGATGAAGTCGGCTGGGCCGGACCGTATCTGACCGTCGAAAGGGAAGCCACCCATGTCGATGACACGGCCCCCATGCCGGGCTCCACCTCGGAGCCCCCGATCAACGGCTGGGATGCCTATACCGACGGCTGGGGCAATGAATGGCCGTATACGGCTATGACCAGCGCCTATGCCCACCCCTATCAGACCTCCGAGAGCAAGCGCTACGTCGGAAGTATTTCCGAAACCGGCTGGCTGACCTATCAGGGCTTCGACACCCGGCTCAACTATGGCTGGGCCTACATCTATCTGGCCATGGCCTACCCGAGTTGCCCCGGATGCGCCCTGCTGTTCAGCTACGGCAATGGTTGCCTGATGGACACCACTCTGTGTGTCAACGAAGAAAGCCCCACGCTGGACTACGAGAAGGGCTATCCGCTGGCCGCCTGCGCGGCAGGGGAAGCTTGCGGCCATGCCGGCCTGGACCCCATGACCCCAACGAACCCGAATGTCCTGCTACGCCTGACGCACTGGGCCTACGATGCGGGGGCATCGGGCATTACCCTCCAACTGGATCTGAAGTCCTTGCCCGCAACGACGGAATGGCACAGCGCCATGTGCGTGTATTTCGGTGAAACAGCCACTGGCACGAACTGTAGCTTCACCCTCGCCAACCAAACCGCTGACCAGTGCCAAAACAAGCTGGGCGGGGCTCTGGGTGAAAATGGCTGCCGTATCACCCTCACCGACGGCGAACGCCTGGACAGCACGCGTTACTGCCAGCTGCGGGGGGGAGCCTGGACAAACGGCAGCTGTTCGGGAACTTCGTTACCGATGCCGATCGCCCTTACCCTCTTCTACCATCAGGAGGGAAACATCCAGACCGCCTGTGTGGATCAGGCCATCACCCCTGATGGCCGCAGGGACCTGTCGAGCGTTGACTACAACCGCGCCGCCCCGGAGGTCACCCTCTACCCGCCGGCGGACACGGCCCTGATCCTGCCGGTCGGCACTTTCGGCTACAGCGTTCATGCCGGACCCTGCAACAACTCCGGCTCAGCGCCCGCCGGATCGCTGTTCCCGCTTGAGCATCCACGGGTCGTATCCACCCATCTGCTCGAACCCAACCTGACCCGTCTTACCCTGACCTGGAGTGCCTATTGATGCTGGAAAACCTACTTGAACGCGCGGTCGCCATGAAAGCCTCCGACCTCCACCTGTCCACCGGACTTCCCCCTGCGCTGCGTATTGACGGCGATATCACCCTTTTGAACCTGCCGGTCCTGGAGGCCGAGACCGTCCGCGACATGCTCTACGGCATCATGAAGGATACGCAGATCACCCAGTTCCAGCAGGATCTGGAAGCCGATTTCTCACTGGAGCGCGCCAACGGGTCCCGCTATCGGGTCAATGCGTACTACCAGAATCGCGGTCCAGCGGCTGTTTTTCGCGTGATTTCGAACCGGATCAGAACACTGGACGAACTCAACTGTCCGGACAGCTTTCGGGAGTTGGCCCAAGCCCACAAGGGACTGGTCCTGGTCACCGGCCCGACCGGCTCGGGTAAATCCACCACCCTCGCCGCCATCGTCGAATTCATCAACCACAATCGGCGCGTCCACATCATCACCATCGAGGACCCGATCGAGTACCTCTACCAAAGCAACATCTCCATCATCAATCAGCGCGAGGTCTACCGCGACACCCGCGACTTCAACGCCGCACTGCGCTCGGC
>CAWUNP010000282.1:0-2902 GCA_963923805.1 uncultured Novosphingobium sp.
GGCAGGGATGGGCGGGGCATTCGCCGCGGCGATGCCTATGTCCTCAATGCGCCCTATGCGGGCGGCACGCATCTGCCGGACATCACCGTGGTCATGCCGGTTTTCGTGGGTGAGGGGGGGGCGCCGGACTTTTATGTCGCGGCCCGTGGCCACCATGCCGACGTGGGCGGGATCGCTCCGGGCTCGATGCCGCCGAACAGTCGCACGATCGGCGATGAAGGCGTCCTGCTGGAAAACGTGCTGCTGGTCGACGAAGGGCGGTTTTGCCGGGATGAGCTGGCCGCGATCCTCTCTTCCGGTCTCCATCCCGCGCGCAATGTCGCAGCGAACCTCGCTGATCTGGCCGCGCAGGTTGCGGCGTGTGCGCGCGGCGCGGCGGGGCTGGAGCGGGCCTGCGCAGAGCACGGGGCCGACGTCGTCCGCGCCTATATGGGCCATGTCCATGCCAATGCCGAAGAGGCCGTGCGCCGCCTGATCGGACGGCTGGAGGACGGTTCCTTCCGCTATGAACTGGATAATGGCGCGGTGGTCTGTGTCAGCGTGCGCGTTGACCGCGCGGCGCGGCAGGTAACGATCGACTTTGCCGGAACCAGCGAGCAACTGCCCGGCAATTTCAACGCGCCGTTCAGCGTGGTCCGCGCCGCCGTGATGTACGTCCTGCGCACCATGATCGACGATCCGATCCCGATGAACGAGGGCTGCCTCGCGCCGGTGACCATCCTGGTTCCCGAAGGCTGCATGCTGCGCCCGCGCTATCCCGCGGCGGTCGTGGCGGGCAATGTCGAGACCAGCCAGGTCGTTACCGATGCGCTGTTCGGGGCCTTTGGCGCCATGGCCGGGGCACAGGGCACGATGAACAACCTGACCTTCGGCAACGAGCGTTACCAGTATTACGAGACCATCGCCGGGGGATCGGGCGCCGGGCCTGATTTTGACGGCACCAGTGTGGTTCAGACCCACATGACCAACAGCCGGCTGACCGATCCCGAAGTGCTGGAAACGCGCTTTCCGGTGCTGCTTGAGGAATTCTCCGTCCGGGCCGGTTCGGGCGGGGTAGGGCGGCATCGCGGCGGCGACGGCGCAACCCGGCGGCTGCGCTTCCTTGAGCCGATGGAGGCCGGGATGCTGGCCAACCGCCGCCGCGTGCCGCCCTTCGGGCTGGCGGGCGGCGCTGATGGCGCGCCGGGCGCGACCAGGGTGGAGCGAGCCACCGGTGTGGTCGAGGAACTTGGTTCCACAGCCTCGGTGACGATGCAGCCGGGTGATGTGATGGTGATCGAAACGCCGGGCGGGGGAGGCTACGGATGAGCGAGATGTGGGTGCTCTCGGGCATCGCGGTGATGGTCGCGGGCTTTGTGCTGCGCTTCAACCCGCTGCTGGTCGTCGTCGCTGCCGCGGCGGTGACAGGGCTGACGGCGGGGCTGGATCTGCACGCGATCGTCGCGGCCTTTGGCAAGGCCTTCAATGACACCCGCTATGTCACCGTGGTCTGGATCGTGCTGCCGGTAATCGGCCTGCTCGAAGCGCATGGGCTGCAGGAACGGGCGCGGGCGGTGATCGCCAGCCTCAAGGGGGCTACCACCGGGCGGCTGCTGACTGGCTACCTGCTGATCCGCCAGCTTTCGGCAGCCCTGGGCCTCACTTCCGTAGCTGGCCATGCCCAGACCGTCCGCCCGCTCGTCGCGCCGATGGCCGAGGCCGCAGCGGAGGGGCAGAAAGACCTGACCGAGGCAGAGCGCGAACAGGTCAGGGCCATGTCCGCCGCGACCGACAACATCGGCCTGTTCTTTGGTGAGGATATCTTCATCGCGATTGGTTCGATCCTGCTGATGGTCGGCTTCCTCGAGCAACAGGGGATCATCCTCTCGCCGTTCCAGCTGTCCGTCTGGGCGATCCCGAGCGCGATTGCCGCCTTCCTGGTCCACGGCTTCCGCATGTGGCGACTGGACCGGCGGCTGGACCGGCAGGAGAGCGGGCAATGATCGGGCTGCCGCTGGTTTACACCTTGGCGGGCCTGGTCTTCCTGGCCTTTGCCGTGCTGTCACTGCGCGATGCCAGCAATGCCAAGCGCTGGGGCAATGCTGCGTTCTGGGGCCTGCTGGCACTGTCGATGCTGGCGGGAGACCGGCTGGGGGATTTCGGCAATGGGCTGCTCGTCCTGGCACTGGTCGCCATCGCCGGTACCGGCCAGCTGGGGCGCGGCACTGGCGGAACCACGCCGGAGCAGCGGACCGAACGCGCGGCTCGCTATGGCAACCGCCTGTTCCTGCTGGCGCTGGTGATCCCGGCAACGGCGCTGGCGGGGACTTTCGGGTTTGAGCATCTTCCCGGCCTTGTGAACCCCAAGCAGGTGACGCTGGTCAGCTTAGCACTCGGCGCCGTGATCGCGCTGGTGGTGGGGCTCACCTGGCTGCGACCACATCCCGCCGCGCCCTTGCAGGAAGGGCGCCGACTGATGGACTCGGTCGGCTGGGCGGCGATCCTGCCGCAGATGCTGGCCAGCCTTGGAGCGGTCTTTGCGCTGGCGGGTGTCGGTGATGTCGTCGGGCAGCTGATGGCCGGGGTGATCCCCGCCGGCAGCCGTCTGGGTGCCGTGATTGCCTTCACCCTGGGCATGGCGCTGTTCACCATGGTGATGGGCAATGCCTTCGCCGCCTTCCCGGTCATGGCCGCGGCGATCGCGGTGCCATTGCTGATCCAACAATACGGCGGCGATCCGGCGGCGGTCTGCGCGCTGGGGATGCTGGCTGGCTTTTCAGGCACGCTGATGACGCCGATGGCGGCGAACTTCAACATGGTCCCGGCTGCCTTGCTGGAGCTGAAAGACCGCAATGCCGTGGTCAAGGCCCAGGTCGGCACGGCCCTGCCGCTGCTGGCGATCAACACTCTTTTCATCTGGTGG
>CAWUNP010000283.1:0-2896 GCA_963923805.1 uncultured Novosphingobium sp.
TCTTGCTGGAATCGGTGAAGTCCAGTTCCCGCGTTTCCGGATCCATCGCCACGTTTTCAAGGATGGTGCCGAACATCTTGGTGGTGGCGTAGATTTCCGGCTCGCCCTCGGCCGAGAGGTCGATCATCTTGGCATAGCAGCCGCCTTCGAAGTTGAAGACCGCCTGGTCCGACCAGCCATGTTCGTCGTCGCCGATCAGCGTGCGGCTCGCATCGGCCGAAAGCGTGGTCTTGCCGGTACCAGACAGGCCGAAGAAGATCGCGCTGGTGCCGTCGGCGCCGATATTGGCCGAACAGTGCATCGGCATCACACCCTGCGCCGGCAGCAGGAAGTTGAGCAGCCCGAACACGCCCTTCTTCATCTCGCCCGAATATTCGGTGTTGCCGATCAGGATGAGCTTTTCGGTGAAGTTGACCGCAATCACGGTATCGCTGCGGCAGCCATGGCGCTCAGGCTTGGCCTTGAAGCTGGGCAGGTTGATGATCGTATATTCGGGTACGAAGCTGGCCTGCTCTTCCGCCGTGGGGCGAACCAGCAAGGTGCGGACAAACAGGTTGTGCCAGGCCATCTGCGTGATGACGCGCACATTGACGCGATATTCCGGCTGGCTGCCACCAAACAGATCGGCAACGTAGAGTTCGCTCTGGTCCTGCACCGCCGCAAGGAAATCAGCCTTCAGGTTGGCCCAATGCTCGGGCGCCATCGGCTGGTTGATCGCGCCCCAATTGATCGATTCTTCGGTGGTCGCATCGCGGACCACATATTTGTCCTTCACGCTGCGGCCGGTAAACTTGCCGGTATCGACCAGCAGCGCGCCATCCTTGGTCAGCTGGCCCTCACCCCGCTTCAGCGCGTGTTCCACCAGCGGGGCCGTGCCGAGGTTGGCAAAGATCGTGGCCTTGGTGGCAATACCCTGGTTGGAAAGCGGGTAGGACAGCGCAGCGGTCAAGGTCATCTCCGTTGGTTTGGCGGGGCGCGACAGCACCAGGCCGATGGTTCCGCATACGAATGCAGAGATTCGTCTGCCGCATAGCGGCGCGGACTACAGGCGTCAAACCGCCCGGCCGCATGGGCGATCCCTTATCACGCGAAAATTGAATGCGGGGGCAATCCTTCCGGCAAGATTGTCACCAGGCGGTGAAGTCGGTAACCGGATTACCCCACACCCGATTGCCGAACCGAGCCAATGGACGCCCAGCCCGCCAGCCCCTTGCAGACGATCGCGCTGGTCGATGATGACCGCAATATCCTGACAAGCGTGTCGATCGGCCTGCAGGCGGAAGGCTTTGCCACGCGCGTCTATTCGGATGGGGAAACGGCGCTGAAGGCGCTGTTGGAAAACCCGCCTGACCTGGCCGTTTGCGATATCAAGATGCCGCGCATGGATGGTTTCGAACTGCTCCGCCAGTTGCGCGCCAAAAGCGCGCTGCCGGTCATCTTCCTGACCAGCAAGGATGAAGAGACCGACGAAGCGCTTGGCCTGTCGCTGGGCGCGGACGATTACATCACCAAGCCGTTCAGCCAGCGGCTGCTGGTGGCGCGGATCCGGGCAATCCTGCGCCGCAGCGAGCTCGTCAAGGCCGAGGCCGCGAGCACCGAGGGCCAACCCGATGCCGCGGTCCAGCCCAGCGCGGTGATCACGCGCGGCGCGCTGGAAATGGATCCGGCCCGCCACCGGGTGACCTGGCAGGGGCAGCCGGTCTCGCTGACTGTGACCGAATTCCTGATCCTTGAGGCCCTGGCGGCCCGCCCCGGCGTGATCAAGAGCCGCAACCAGCTGATGGATGCGGCCTATAGCGAGGACGTTTTCGTCGACGATCGCACGATCGACAGCCATATCAAGCGCCTGCGCCGCAAGTTCCGGGTGGTCGACCCTGACTTTGCCGCGATCGCGACGCTTTATGGCGCGGGCTATTCGTTCGGCGATGCCTGAGGCCGCCCCGCCCCGCACCCGGCGCCGGCGCGACTGGACTCGGCGCACCTCGCTGACCGCGCGCATCCTGGCGGTCAACATTATCGCGCTGGGGCTGATGGCGGGCAGCCTGTTCTATCTCGATTCCTATCGCAACCAGCTCTTCGCCGAGCGGTATCAGCTGGCCCGCGCCGAAGCGCAGATCGCGGCGCAGGGCCTGGCTGCCACACCGCGGGACCAGCGCGCCGCGCTGATCGCCCGGATCGGACAGGACCAGACGCTCAGGCTTCGCCTCTACAACGCGTCCGGCCAGCTGCTGCTGGACAATTTCCAGATTGCCGGGCCCACCTTCACGCTGGTCGATCCCGCGGCTGAACCCTGGTACCAGCACGCGGCGCGCTGGCTGGATGCTGGCATGAATTTCCTGATCGGCAATGCTGCTGGTCCCGCCTATGCCGATCCCAAGGTGGAAACCGGCGACGCCTGGCCCGAAGTGGCCGAGGCGGCGCGGCTCAGGGCGACAGTGGTGCAACGCCGCGCCGCGCCGGATGAAACGCCGGTGATCAATGCCGCAACGCCGGTCGGGAATACGGGCGATGTCCTGCTAACCACCCGCAACGCCCGCGATGTCACCCAAAGCGTGCGCGATGCCCGCCAGACCCTGGCCATCGTCCTGTCCGTGGCCCTGCTGATCTCGATCCAGCTCTCGCTGTTCCTGGCCCGCACCATTGTCCAGCCGCTGCGCGAACTGGTCCGGGCCGCGATCCGGGTGCGCTTGGGTCGCGAGCGGCAGGTCGTGGTGCCCCGCCTGCCCGATCGCCGCGATGAAATCGGCCTGCTCGCCCGCGCGATTTCCGATATGTCGCTGGCCCTGCGCCACCGGATTGACGCCGGGGAGAGCTTTGCCGCCGATGTCGCCCATGAAATCAAGAACCCGCTCGCCTCGCTGCGCTCTGCGCTGGAATCGCTGAGCAAGGTCAGGGA
>CAWUNP010000284.1:0-2884 GCA_963923805.1 uncultured Novosphingobium sp.
TGTTATACCAGGTTTCGTTATCGAGAATGAACTGGGTGAAGGGATCCATCAGATCGAATGGCGGCAGATCGGCATGGATCATCAGGCCACCGGGTTTGAGCAGGCGATGGGCTTCGGCAAAGACCCGCGGCATCGCCTTGCCGCTGGTTTCGTGCAGCAGGATGTGGCTGACAACCAGGTCGAAATGCGCGTCGGGGAAGGTGGTTTCCTCGGCGTTCATCTGGGCGAAGTTAACCTCATACCCCATTCCCGCGGCGCGGGCGTGGGCATAGCGCACGCAGGGGCCGCCAACATCGATCCCCCAGACTTCGGCTTCGGGGAACAGCTCTTTGTAAGGCAGCGTCGAGTGGCCTACCGTGCAGCCCATGTCGAGAATGCGGGCGGGCTTGAAATCGGGCAGGTGGCGCTTGAGGTAATTGCAGACCGATCGGCCCATGTCATCATTATCGGGGCCGGTATAGCCCATCGAATAGAGGAAGACGCCGCGGTCATACAGCGCGCCGACTGAGACGTCTTGCGCGGTAACTTCGCTGCAATAGCCGCCCGGCATGCAATGGATATCCAGCGCCGTGACATAGCGCGGCGGGGTGAAGTCGTCCGGAATGTCGAGCCTGGCCTTGGTCTTGGCAGACAGCTCACGCGCCGTTTCGATCAATTCCGGAAGCTGGCGATCGACCGAGATGTTGACCGATTCCCAAAGCATTTCCTGGGCGATGCGGTTGTGCGCGGCATAGATCCGGAAGTAGGGATCGCGGACCATGCTCTGGCGGATTTCGCGGCGATCCTGCGGCGCCCGGCCGTGTTCGCGCTTGAAGGCTCGGGCGGCGCGTGATTGATAGATCGGGGTCAGGCCGGGTAGCAGGGTGCTCTGGATAAAGCCCTTGAAACTTTTGACGAATTCCTGGCGTGATCCTTCGTCGTGCGTGGCTTTCGGCAGCATGGGATGCGGTGCTTGCTGGAAGGTGTTCAGCATCAAGCCAATCTCCGAAGGCGTAATTTGCGGCGGTCCTTTTGCTTAACCGGCGCGCTTGGCGCAAGGTTTTGGGTGTCCTGCTATCCGCTTGGCGGACAGCGGTGCAAAGAGGCTGCCGCGAAGCTCCATTGCGGTGGAATCCTAGGCTATCGTAAAAACCGGCTTCAGATCGCGCTGGCAAGCCTTGGATGGAGAAATCAGGCATGGATGAAGGCAAATTGACCCGTCGTGAATCGCTGGGCCTGGCCGCGCTGGCGGCAGGCGCAGCGATGGCACCGGCCACGGCCATGGCCAAGCCCATGGGGCGGCCCAAGATCGACTTCGTGACGAAGGTTGATTTCAAGGATCCCAAATGGACCCGCGATACCTATGCGCGAATTGATGCTGACGTTGATCCGACCAAGGAGAAATGTGGCTGGATCCGTGGCAAAGCGTTCGGCGTACGGGACAATGAGAAAGTCCGTCCGCTGTTCAATGTGGAAGGTTTCAGCTTTGTCCGCACCAAGCGGCTTGAGGATGGCAGCTGGCGCCGGATGCTGCGCGAAGTGGTGTTCTATCGCGATATCGAGACCGGCAAGATCCTCGATACCTGGCACAACCCCTATACCGACGAGACCGTGAAGGTCGTGCCGATTGCCAATGACCCGTTCAATTTCACGATTAGCGAATTTCTGCCCGAACCGCCGTCCTATGGCGGCCTGCAGACGGAAAAGCCGCCGAAGCGTCCGTTCCTCCAGGACTGGACCGAGGGCCCTGACGGCACCCTGATCCTGAATACCGGGATCGACATGATCTACCCCAATGCGCTTCAGCCCGACAAATGGCCGCGCGAATCCTCGGGTCCGATGAACCGCGTGTCCGAGCAGTTCATCTTTGTTGTGAAACGCAAGGACGTCGAAAATCCGCATCTGACCCATATTCCGCACATCGGTTCGTGGTCGCGCATCACGCCCTGGCTGCCGTGGATGCTGATGGGTCAGGCGCCGGGCCATATCAACTATTTCACCCATTTCGAGACCATCCCCAATGGCGTGGCCGGATTGCCAGCGGATCTTGTCGCGGCGGCTCGGGCCATGGGTGAAAAGTGGCTGTCTGCGCCGACCGAAGATTATGGCCCCTCGCTTTCGAGCCTTGAGAACTATGCGCGTGAGCAAAAGCCCGCGCCGGTGCCACCGGGCTGGACGCCGCCGCAGCCGCCCGGTTTGAAACCGCGGTAAGGGAAGTGGGAAACGGGGAGCCTGGCTCCCCGTTTTCATATGGGCTGGGTTAAAGCCCGAGCGCGCCCGGGTTCATCATGCCAGCCGGATCGAGTTCCCGCTTGATCGCGCCCAGCAAGCGGCGCGCGGGTTCGCTCAGACGCAGCTGATAGGGATAGGCGCGGCCAATCTGGAAGTGCCCCGCGCCATGCACCTGCATCGACGCGATGATCGCTTCCTTCAGCTTATCGGCATAGGCGCGTGCTTCCGGGTTGGGGGCGAAGGCCGGCTGCTGCGCCAGGTATTCCTCGCCCAGCACGCCACTGTGATAGGCAGTCCGGCTATCGGGCCAATAAAGCGCGACCTCATAGAGGAACCCGCTTGATCCGACCGGCGAGAACATCGTGCCGATCCAGATGCCGAGACGATCCATTTCCGCCTTGTGGCTGGCGAGCAGCGCCTTGAAGGCGGCGTCGAACGGTACGGCCTGATCGTGGGGCAGGACCCCGTGAATGGGGACCCAGCGTTCACCGCCCGGGCCAAGGATATTGAACAGCGGCGCAAACGGTACTGATCGCACGAAGGTGGGGATCGAATTGGCGATCTCGCGCGCACCATGGGGCGCCAGCAGCCGGCGGAGCTGATGCCCCTTGAGCGCGACCTCTTCGGGATCATGACCGTCGACGATGAAGTGGGTCATATAGGCCCTGTCTCT
>CAWUNP010000285.1:0-2873 GCA_963923805.1 uncultured Novosphingobium sp.
ATCCTGAACGATCCCGCCGCGTCGCTCGCGCTCAAGTACAATCCTTGGCACGATATCCAAGACGGCCGCTTCACGCGGGCGGGCATGGGCAGAAAAGTTCCGCCGAAGTTTGGTGGCTTTGGTGGAGGAAGGTCAGGTGGTGGTGGCGCGAGTGGCACTTTTGGCGGCGGTGGCTTTGACGGGGGCGGCGCGTCGGGTTCCTGGGATCCGCCGGTACGAGCCAAGCCCAAGCGAGAGGTTTCAAAGCCCCATCTGCCGGTGGCTGCATCACAGGGCCCGCAAACAAGCAGCCCAAAATCGCCAAGCCCCATTGTCCAAATCATTCACGCCAATGGCTATGCATTTGCGATGGATGCGCAGCACCAAACACGAAAAGTTACCGGGACGCTGACCAACGGCCCCCGATCGAAACGATCGCGCGCAATGCAAACCAATGCCGGAAAGCCCAATCGGCTGGCTACGGATGATGGCGGCCATTACATTGCTACCCGGTTCAATGGCCCGCGCGAGAAGTTCAACCATTTCGCGCAGGACTCGAATGTCAATCGCGGCCGATATCGCGCGCTAGAGTCAGAATGGGCGCGCCGATTGGCGCGAGGCAAGAGAGTGAACGTAGATATTCGCCCTCAGTATGAAGAGCGTTCGGTTAGGCCAAACAAAATCGATGTTATTTGGTACATCGACGGAGTTAGACATTCAGTCAAACTTTCCAACATGAAGGGGATTTAGAATGAGCGCCAGCATAGGCCGCAAGGTCCAGCCCCCCTATCAGCGGATTGTCGATTTGATCGATGAGCAGGTTCAATCTGGCGGAAAAATCTTCAGCTATTGCATGGCCGATGACGGTTTTGTCAGTATCGCCGTTTACTCCGACGAAGGCGACCATATCTTGCAGCACGATATGCTGGACGCACTCGCGGATTCAGTCGGCAATGCCTGGTATGCCGAACCCAAAGACAAGCGGTGGGAATACTTCGAGCTGGTTGTAAATGACGCGGACTTTACGTTTGAATTTACGTACCCGGGAGAGTTCGATCCTGATGAAGGCTGGTCCGAACGTGAAATCAGGCTTCTACAAAAGCATCTTGGGAAAAAGCCGATCGATTGCGGCCAAGGCTGGGTCTATCCCGACTAGTCCTCTGCGTTAACCTTCATTGATCAGGCGTCCACACCCCCGCCAGCCACTCAACCATCGCCGCGTCGCGGGCGGACACGCCGCCGGCGTCGTGGGTGGTCAGCGTAATCTCCACCCGGTTGTAGACGTTGAACCATTCGGGGTGGTGATCGGCCTTGTCGGCATAGAGCGCGACGCGGGTCATGAAGCCAAAGGCGGCGTTGAAATCCGCGAAGCGGAAAGTCCGCTCAAGCGCCAGGCCATCAGCGCGAAGCTGCCATTCCGGGTGCCGGGCCAGCAGGTCGGACAGTTCGGTTTCGGTCAGGCGGGCAATCGACATGCAGGGCTCCTTGGCAGTGCGCCCGCTTTCCCCTATCGCGCATGGCGATGCAAGAGTGCCGCCTGATTGCGAACAACCTGGCCTGCCAGCGCGGCGAGCGGCGGCTGTTCCGTGGGCTGGCGCTCGAACTGGGCGCAGGGCAGGCCTTGCAGGTCAGGGGCGCCAACGGCATCGGCAAGTCCAGCCTGATCCGCATTCTTGCCGGCCTGCTGCGCCCGCTGGTCGGCACAGTGGAGCGCGCCGGCATGGTGGGCCTGCTCGACGAGCGCCCTGCGCTTGATCCCGGCCTGCCACTCGGCACGGCGCTGGGGTTCTGGCAGCGGCTTGATGGGCCGGGCGATGCCGAATTGGCCCAGCTCGGGCTGTCCAGTCTGCTCGAAGTGCCGGTGCGTTATCTTTCGACCGGGCAGAAGAAGCGCGCGGCGCTGGCCCGGCTGCTGGGGCAGGAAGCCCCGATCTGGCTGCTCGATGAGCCGCTTAACGGCCTCGACACGCGGGGTGTCGCGCTGGTTGAGGCGCTGGTTGCCCAACATTGCGCGCAGGGCGGCATTGCCCTCGTCGCCTCGCACCAGCCGATTGCCTTGCCCGGCGGCGCGGCGATCGATCTGGCGGATTTTACGGCATGAGGCAGTTCCTGATCCTGCTGCGGCGCGACCTGGGCCTGCTGCTGGGCGGTGAACGGCGCGGCGCGACGCTGCTGCCGGTGCTGTTCTTCCTGGCGGTGGCGATGCTCTATCCCTTCGCGGTCGGCCCCGATGCGCCGGTGCTGGCGCGGACCGGCGGCGGTGTGCTGTGGATTGCGGCGCTGCTGGCGGCGATCCTGCCGCTCGACCGACTGATCGAACCGGACCTCGAACTGGGCCTGTTCGATCAACTCGCGCTGCGCGGAATAGCCGAAGAGCTGACGATGGCCGCGCGGATGCTAGCGCATTGGCTGAGCTTTGCCCCAGCGCTGCTGCTGGCGGCAATCCCAGCCAGCGCGCTGGTGGGGATCGATGCGGCGACCTTGCAGACGGTCGAGCTGGGCCTGCTGGCTGGGACGCCGGGCCTGGCCGCGCTGGGCGTGCTGGTGGCGGCGCTAACGGCCGGGCTGCGCGGCGGTGCGGCGCTGGGGGGTCTGCTGGTGATCCCGCTGGCCGTGCCGCTGCTGGTGTTCGGCGCGGGCAGTCTCTCGACCGGCGGCGAAGCGGGCATCGCCCTGACCGCCGCCTTCAGCCTGGTGCTGGGGGGGATCACGCCCTTTGCCGCGGGCGCGGCAATCCGCAGCGGGCGCGGTCAGTAAGGCGGCTTATCCAGCCCCTTGGGCGATTTGGTGAAGATCTCCACGCCGGTCTCGGTAATCGCGATCGAATGTTCGAACTGGGCCGAAAGCGAGCGGTCCCGCGTCTGTCTCTTATACACATCTCCGAGCCCACGAGA
>CAWUNP010000286.1:0-2859 GCA_963923805.1 uncultured Novosphingobium sp.
TCGTCGGCAGCGTCAGATGTGTATAAGAGACAGTCATTGTGGAGAGGGATCACTGATGGAACGGATTGGCGTATATCCGGGGACCTTCGATCCGATCACCCTGGGGCACATGGATATCATTGCCCGCGGGGCAAAGCTGGTGGACCGCCTGATCATCGGCGTAACGACCAATATCGCCAAATCGCCGATGTTCTCCGATCCCGAACGGATCGACATGGTCAAGCGCGAGGTCGCCAACCTGGGCCTGACCAATATTGAAGTGGTCGGGTTCAATTCGCTGCTGATGGACTTTGCCGACAGCCAGGGCGCATCGGTGGTGATCCGCGGCATTCGCGGGGTGACCGATTTCGAATACGAATACCAGCTGACCGGCATGAACCGGCAGCTCAACGCCCGGGTGGAAACGGTCTTTCTGATGGCTGACGTCTCGCTGCAGCCGATTGCTTCACGACTGGTGAAGGAAATTGCCGTCTATGGTGGGGATATCTCAAAGTTCGTAACGCCCACGGTTTGCGCCGATGTGCTGGGTAAAATCTCCCAAGCGGGCGGACCGCGCGGTTCATAGCCTGCGGCTGTTCATTGCAACGACAGACTGACGCGGCTATCCCGCTGCGGCAATTAGCCCCTCCAGTTTTCGAGACCCGACCCTGATGATCCGAGCCAAGCTGACCGCCGTTGCCATGGGCCTGGCCCTGATTGCCACCCCCGGGCTTGCCAAGGACAAGGCTCAGCCCGCCCAGGCGGCTTCCGCCTTGAGCGCGGTGATCAATCCGGATCCGGCAGTAGAGCCGGAAAACATTCTGGTGCTTGACCTGTCAAACGGCGGGCGGGTGCTGATCCGGTTGATGCCTTCGTGGGCGCCGGAGCACGTGGCACGGATCAAGACCCTGACCAGCCAGGGGTTCTACAACGGGATCATCTTCCACCGGGTAATCGATGGCTTCATGGCCCAGACCGGTGACCCGACCGGGACCGGGCAGGGTGGCTCCTCGTTCCCGGACCTGAAGGCGGAGTTCAATTACATTCCGCATGTCCGCGGCTCGGTTTCAATGGCGCGTACCGATCAGCCCGATACGGCCAACAGCCAGTTCTTCATCGTGTTCTACCCGCGTTTCGCGCTGGATCACCGCTACACCAATTTTGGCCGCGTCATCGCCGGGATGGATTATGTTGACGCGATCCAGCGGGGCGAACCGCCTGCCAACCCGACCAAGATCATCCAGGCTTCCATGCTGATTGACGGCAAGCCGCAGCCCGCCGCCCCCTTGGCTGGCGCGCCGATGGACATCTCGGCCGATATGCTGAACCAGTCCAAGTCCAACTGAGCCCAAATGCCGGGCTTGACCGCGGACCGCGGCCCGCTAGGGCGCGGCCATGCGCGTTGACCTGTTTGACTTTGAACTTCCCGCTGAACGCATAGCCCTGCGGCCGGCGCGGCCACGCGATGCCTCGCGTCTGCTCTATGTGCCGGGGCAGGGGGACTTTGCCGATAAAGGCGTGCTTGACCTGCCGGACCTGCTCGCGCCCGGCGACGTGCTGGTGTTCAACGATACCCGCGTTATTCCCGCCCAGCTGGAAGGCTATCGCGGGGCCGCCCGGATCGGGGCGACGCTGCACAAGCGGATCGACCTGCGCCGCTGGCAAGCCTTTGTCCGCAATGCCAAGCGGCTCAAGGCCGGCGATCTGATCGAATTTGCGGCCGGGGTCAGTGCCACGGCCGAACAGCGCCATGCCGATGGCAGCTGGACCCTGGCCTTTGCAGGGGATGAGCCGGTCGAGGTCCTGCTTGATCGGGCGGGGCAGGTGCCGCTGCCGCCCTATATTGCTGGCAAGCGCGCCATCGATGAGCAGGACAAATCTGACTACCAGACCATGTTCGCGGCCAAGGACGGCGCGGTTGCTGCGCCGACGGCGGCGCTGCACTTTACCCCGCGGCTGATAGACGTGCTGGCCCAGCGCGGAATCGGGCATGAAACGCTGACGCTGCACGTTGGCGCCGGGACCTTCCTGCCGGTCAAGGCAGACGACACGGAGGACCACCAGATGCACGCCGAATGGGGCGTGATCACCGCAGACACTGCCGAACGGCTCAATGAAGTGCGGGCGCGCGGCAATCGCATCGTCGCGGTTGGCACGACTAGCCTGCGCCTGCTGGAAAGCGCGGCGGACGACAACCGCGTGATCCATCCGTTCGAAGGAGATACCGCGATCTTCATCACACCCGGCTATCGCTTCAAGGGGATCGATGCGCTGGTGACGAATTTCCACCTGCCCAAGTCCACCCTGTTCATGCTGGTTTCGGCGCTGATGGGGCTGGAGCGGATGCAGGCGGCCTATGCCCATGCCATCGCGAACGAATACCGGTTCTATTCCTATGGCGATTCCTCGCTGCTGCTGCCGGGTTGATCGCGCGCATAATCGCGGCTTGCGCTGATCGGGCTTTTGCGGTCTCCTCGCCATGCCCCACGCAAGATGGGGTTTGGAGGGGGTACGGATATGACGGATTCAACATCGGCACCGGCGGCTGCGCCCGGGCCATTGGCCGGGCTGGGCGTGGTTGCCATCGTGGTTGTGGCAATCGTTGCCTGGGCGATCATCGGCACGGCGCTGTTTTCAGAAGTGTCGCTGTTCGGCGGCTTCCTGATGCTGTGGCACTGGGCCAATCTTGAGCAGCTGGAGATCAAGCGCCTGCCGTCGGCTTTGGCCGGCGCGCTGGTCGGCATCGCGCTGGCCTGGCAGGTGGTCTACCTGACCGGGATCATGGGCAGCGCCGGCACGCTGATCGGCCTGCTGATCATGATCGCCGCGATTTACCTGCAAGTGATCAACGCGCTGCCGTTCCTGTTCAACACCTGTCTC
>CAWUNP010000287.1:0-2859 GCA_963923805.1 uncultured Novosphingobium sp.
CGTTGATGTCCGACAGGATCCGCATGAAGTGGCCTTCGCCCACGAATTCGTGGGCTTCGCTCTTGGCCAGCGGGTGGCGCAGCAGCGACTTGGGCGTCATGATGATCAGCGGCTTGCGGAAGCCGCGGTGCATCTGCCGGCGCAGCACGTGGAAGTAGTTCGCCGGGGTCGTGATGTTGCAGACCTGGATGTTATCCTGCGCGCAGAGCTGCAGGAAGCGTTCCAGACGGGCCGAGCTGTGTTCAGGACCCTGGCCTTCGTACCCGTGCGGCAGCAGCATGACGAGGCCATTGGCGCGCAGCCACTTGGCTTCGGACGCGGCAATGTACTGGTCGATCATGATCTGTGCGCCGTTGGCGAAATCGCCGAACTGCGCTTCCCACAGCACCAGCGTCTTCGGATCGGCGCTGGCATAGCCATATTCGAAGCCGAGCACGCCATATTCGCTGAGCGGGCTGTCATGCACTTCGAACTTGCCATGCGGCACGGTCGAAAGCGGCACGTACTTGTGCTCATCAGTCTGGTCGACCCAGACCGCGTGGCGCTGGCTGAAGGTGCCGCGGCCCGAATCCTGGCCGGACAGGCGGATGTTGTAGCCTTCCGAAGCCAGGCTGCCGAAGGCCAGTGCCTCGCCGGTGGCCCAGTCGAAGCCGGTGCCGCTGGTGAACATCTCGCGCTTGGCATCGAGCACGCGGGCCAGCGTCTTGTGGATCGTCAGCCCTTCGGGAACCGTGGTCAGCGTGCGGCCGAGGCTGTCGAACAGCTTCTGCTCGATCCCTGTGGCGACGTTGCGGCGCGCGTTTTCCGGATCGGCCGGCTTGTTCAGGCCAGCCCAGCGCCCGGCGAACCAGTCCGCTTCGTTGGCCTTGTAACCCTTGGCGGCATCGAATTCCTGTTCGAGCACCTGGGTAAAGCGCATCTCGGTCTCGCCCGACCAGTTGGCGTCGATCACGCCCTGGCCGACCAGGCGGTCCGCATAGAGCTTGGCCACGCCGGGATGCTGGCGGATCTTCTGGTACATCAGCGGTTGGGTGAAGCCCGGCTCATCGCCCTCGTTATGGCCGAAGCGGCGATAGCACCACATGTCGACCACGATATCGCGGCCGAAGGTCTGGCGGTAATCGATCGCCAGCTTGCAGGCGAAGGTCACGGCTTCCGGATCATCGCCGTTAACGTGCAGGATCGGCGCCTGGACGCCCTTGGCCACGTCCGACGGATAGGGCGAGCCGCGCGAGAACTGCGGGCTGGTGGTGAAGCCGATCTGGTTGTTGATGATGAAGTGGATGCAACCGCCGGTATTGTAGCCCTTCACGCCCGAGAAGCCGAAGCATTCCCAGACGATGCCCTGGCCGGCAAAGGCGGCGTCGCCATGGATCAGCACCGGCAGCACCTGCTTGTGCTTGGCATTGCCGTTTTCATCGCGGCCAATGTCGTCGCGGAAGGCCTGCTGGGCGCGGACCTTGCCCAGCACCACCGGGTCCACCGTTTCGAGGTGGCTGGGGTTGGGGACCAGGCTCATGTGCACCTTGATCCCGTCGAATTCGCGGTCGGTGCTGGTGCCCAGGTGATACTTGACGTCGCCCGATCCGCCGACGTCTTCCGGGTTGGCAGAGCCGCCCGAGAATTCGTGGAAGATCACGCGGTAGGGCTTCGCCATCACGTTGGCGAGCACGTTCAGGCGGCCGCGGTGGGCCATGCCGTAGACGATTTCACGCACGCCGCGGGCGCCGCCATACTTGATCACGGCTTCCAGCGCCGGGATCATCGATTCCCCGCCATCAAGGCCAAAGCGCTTGGTGCCGACGTACTTCTTGCCGAGGAACTTCTCGTACTGTTCGCCGCGGATCACGGCGGCCAGGATTGCCTTCTTGCCTTCGGGGGTGAAGTCGATCGACTTGTCGCCGCCCTCGATCCGTTCCTGGATGAAGCGGCGCTCCTCCACGTCGGCAATGTGCATGTATTCGAAGCCGACCTTGCCGCAGTAATTGCGCTTCAGGATATCGACCAGCTCGCGCACCGTGGCCCATTCCAGCCCCAGCGTGCCGCCAAGGTAGACCTTGCGGTCCAGCGCCGCGCCCGAGAAGCCGTGATAGGCGGGGTCAAGGTCAGCCGGCAGGTTCTGGTGGCTCAGGCCCAACGGATCAAGGTCTGCACCCAGGTGGCCGCGCACGCGATAGGTACGCACCAGCATCATGGCCCGGATCGAATCCGCCGCGGCTTCCTCGATTGCGCGCGGGTCCATGGCCGCACCGGCCTTGGCCGCAGCCGCCTTGATCGCCACCTGCATCTGGGTGGGATCGAGCGCCGCCGTCAGATCGTCAGACGCGCTGCGCCAGTCCGGCCGCGCCCACGACGGGCCGGGCTGCGGCTCGTCCGGAAGGAAATCGTGGAATTCATTGCCCATGGTCTTCTCCGTGAGCCCCCGCGCAGGCGGGGGCCTCAGGCCGGTAATGCGCCATCAAAGTTCGCCCGCCAGATCCCGCCAGGCGGGATTGTGCTGAACGATGCGTTGTACTTTCCAAGCGCGGTTCCATTTCTTCATCTGCCGCTCGAACGCGCGGGCGTGGTGGATGTTCTCGAACTGCTCAAACCAGACCAGCAGGTTACAGTTGTATCGCTTCGTAAATCCGCCGCTTACGCGGGTCCGATGCTCCTAAATCCGCCTGACCAGATCATCCGTAACACCAATGTACAACACCCCCATGGGTTTGTTGGTGAGGATGTATACATAGCCAGGTTTGACCAATCCCTGCCTCCGTCGTCCACCGTCAGCGCGGGGCCTCAGGCCGTTTGATCCTTGATTGCCTGAGGTCCCCGCCTGCGCGGGGACTCACCGTTTCGATCAGACGCGTTCCTTGA
>CAWUNP010000288.1:0-2856 GCA_963923805.1 uncultured Novosphingobium sp.
CTCGGAGATGTGTATAAGAGACAGCACGGGACCAGGGTGGAAAAGGGCTATGCCAGCCACGGCTGCATCGGCAAAGGGGATTCGCTGCTTGGCGGCTGAGCCTCAGGCCAGACCCCGATCGAGCGAGCGCGGGGTTGCATCGCCCAGCTGGCTGCCGCCATCGATATCCAGGATCGTGCCAGTGATGTAACGCGCTGCGCTGGAGCACAGGAACACGGCCCCTTCGGCGATTTCCTCGATCTCGCCCCAGCGCTTCATCGCGATTCGGTCGTAATGCTTCTGGCGGGTCGAATCGTCGGGCGCGAGGCGGGCCATGCCTTCGGTATTGGCGATTGGTCCCGGCGAGATACCGTTGACGCGCACGTCCGATCCCCATTCCAGCGCCAGCACGCGGATCAGCTGGTTGATCCCGGCCTTGGCCGCGCAGGCATGGGCCTGCAACTGGACCGCGTTGACCGCCTGGCCCGCGGTGATCGCAATCAGCGAGGCGCCGGGTACGTTGAGCAGATCATGGCAGCCGCGAAACACGTTGAAGGTGCCGAGCAGGTCGATATCGACCACGGTCTTGAAGGCATTGGCACTCATCCCCAGCGCCGGCGCCAGGAAGTTGCCCGCCGCGCCCGAAATGACGATGTCGATCAGCCCGAACTCGTTCCGGACATGCTCCATCGCGCCGCGGATCTGGCCATAGTCACGCACGTCGGCCGACAGACCAATTGCGCCGTGACCGATCTCGGCGGCGGCATTGGCGGCTTTTTCCGGATTGCGGCCGCAGACCGCGACCTTGGCGCCCAGTTCGGCAAAGCGCTTGGCGATACCCAGGTTGATGCCCGATGTGCCCCCGGCGACGAAAGCCACCTTGCCTTCCAGCAGGCCGTCGCGGAACGGTGATTGGGTCATGTCGCGTGCTCCTTAGCGCGGGGCCATGCGGATCGCGCCGTCAAGGCGGATGCACTGGGCGTTGAAATAGGTGTTGCGCGCCAGTTCCAGCGCCAGGCTGCCGAATTCCTCCGGCTTGCCGAGCCGCTTGGGGAACGGCACCGAAGCGGCCAGGCTTTCCAGCACCTGCGGCTTGGCCCCCAGCATCAGCGGGGTGGCAAAAATGCCCGGCATGATCGAATTGACGCGGATGCCCAGATCCGACAGGTCACGCGCCATCGGCAGGACCAGCCCGTTTACGCCCGCCTTGGCCGAACCATAGATCACCTGCCCGATCTGCCCGTCCTGCGCAGCGACCGAAGCGGTCAGCGTGATGCAGCCGCGCTCGCCATCCTCCATTGGTTCCAGCCCGGCCATCCCTTCGGCCGAGATCGAGGCGATGCGATAGGAGGCGACCAGGATGCCCTGGACGCCATATTCATAGTCCTCGGTCGAGAGCCGCTTGAGCTTGCCGGCTTCCTTGTCGAAGGCCAGCGTCTTGCCGCGGCGGCTGGTCATCGCGCAGTGGACGGTGATCCGCTCTTGCCCATGGGCGGCGCGGGCCTTGGCAAAGCCGGCGACGACCGATTCCTCTGACGTGATGTCGACATGGCAGAACAGGCCGCCGATCGACGCGGCGACTTCCTCGCCCTTTTCACTGTTCACGTCGAAAATCGCGACCTTTGCCCCGGCGGCGGCAAGCGCTTCGGCTGTCGCCCGGCCCAGGCCCGATGCCCCGCCGGTGACCACTGCCGCAATGCTCGAATCGATCTTCATTTGACTCTCCCTTTAATCGCACGATTAATGACCCGAAGGCACCGGGGCGGCAAGCCCCGCCAAAAGGCTATCAGGAGCGCTTGCATGACCCATAGTGTCGACCTGTTCTGGTCGTTTCGTTCCCCCTACTCCTACATCGTCGTCCCCAAATTGCTGGAACTGGAGCGCGATTGGGATGCCACGGTCAGGGTGCGTCCGGTCCTGCCGATTGCCGTGCGCCAGCCCGAATTTTTCGCCCATGCCGATCCGCTGTGGACCAGCTACCTGATGCGCGACTGCGTGCGCAGCGCCGAATTCGCCGGCCTACCGCTGCGCTGGCCGCGCCCCGATCCGGTGGTGATGGACTATGCCACGCGAACCTATCCGAAGGAGCAGCCCTATATCCACCGGTTGACCCGGCTGGGCGTGCTGGCGGCGGAACGCGGGCAAGGCCTGCCGGTGCTGCGCGCCATCAGTCACCTGATCTGGTCGGGTGAGACCGACGGCTGGCACGAAGGCGATCATCTGGCCAAGGCGCTGGCCAGCGTCGGCTGCGATCTGGCCGAAATGGATGCCGTGCAGGCCGCCGAGGCCGATCGGCTCGATGAGATCATCAAGCAGAACGAAGCCGACCAGCGCCTGGGCGGCCATTATGGCGTGCCGCTGATGGTCTACGAAGGCGAGCCATTCTTCGGGCAGGACCGGTATGACCAGCTGGTCTGGCGGATGCAGCAGCAGGGCATGAAGGCGCGTTAGCGCAAGGCCTTCGACAGGCTCAGGCCGAGCGGATCATGGTTTGATTGTCCCCGCTCAGGCTGAGCTTGTCGAAGCCCCATCGTTGCGCCGCGCCGGGGCTTTCGAAAAGCTCCACCCTTCCGGCAGCGGCCGCGCCACCAGGTTGCCGATCGAGGCGGGCTGGCGTGCCACAAGGCTGTCAAACAGGCGCGCAAGGGCGCTGCCACGGGGCACCGTGTCATCGAGTTCGGCCACGATCCGCGCCAGCACCCGCAGGGCGACCGCGCGGGGTGCTTGCGGGCGATAGACCAGCCCCATCGGCGCGCGGGTCACGCCTTCCTGCCACTCACGCGCCGCGGCCCAATCGAGCGCGGCATCGGCATCGGCGAGGTGGGCAGCGCTGGCGGCCAGGGCTGGCACATCAAGCCAGTCCGCCGCGACCATGGC
>CAWUNP010000289.1:0-2836 GCA_963923805.1 uncultured Novosphingobium sp.
TTGCGGCCCTGCCCACGCTGCGGAATGCCGACATCGATGAAGGTAACCGAATAGCCCGCGCCAAACTCGCTGCGGAAGGCGTCAGAGGTCAGCACTTTGGCCAGCGCCACGCTATCGTGGCACCAGTCTGCCCCGAACACGAGCACGGCGGAACTACCGCTCTGTGCAGCATTGGCCAGCGCCGCCGCCATCGCGGCAGCGGCATCGGCCTTCTGGTCATAGAATGCCGGCGCGGCCTTGGCCGCTGCGGCGGTGCGGTCTGGCAGGCTGACCTTGCACCCCGTTTCTGCCGATGCAGCCTGCACCAGCAAGACGGCGGCAAGGCAGCCCAGGCTCACGCCTTCCCGACTACGCTTTCCGGCAGGTCGGTGCCGAACACGCGCTGATAGTATTCGGCCACCAGCATCCGCTCGGTCTCATCGCACTTGTTGAGGAACGAGAGGCGGAAGGCGAAGCCCGGATCCTTGAAGATCGCGGTGTTCTGCGCCCAGGTGATGACGGTACGCGGGCTCATCACGGTGGAGATATCGCCGCCGATGAAGCCCTGGCGGGTCAGATCCGCCACCTTGACCATCTTGTCGACGGTATCATCCGGCACGCCAGCGACCTTCTTCAGCACGATCTCGCTCTCCACCGCGGCGGGGAGATAGTTGAGGCCGACGACGATGTTCCAACGGTCCATCTGGCCCTGGTTGATCGCCTGGGTGCCGTGATAGAGGCCCGAGGTATCGCCCAGACCAACGGTGTTGGCCGTGGCGAAGAGGCGGAAGTTCTTGTTCGGACGGATCACGCGGTTCTGGTCCAGCAGGGTCAGCTTGCCTTCGGTTTCCAGCACGCGCTGGATCACGAACATCACGTCCGGACGGCCGGCATCATATTCGTCAAACACCAGCGCCACCGGCTGCTGCAGCGCCCAGGGCAGCAGGCCTTCGCGGAATTCGGTAACCTGCAGGCCATCGCGCAGCACGATCGCATCGCGCCCGATCAGGTCGATACGGCTGATGTGGGCATCAAGGTTGATGCGGATGCACGGCCAGTTGAGGCGGGCAGCAACCTGCTCGATATGGGTCGATTTACCGGTGCCGTGATAGCCCTGCACCATCACGCGGCGGTTAAAGGCAAAGCCCGCCAGGATCGCCAGCGTGGTGTCCGGATCGAAGACATAGCTGTCATCGCGATCAGGCACGCGTTCATCGGTTACCGAGAAGGCCGGAACCTTCATATCGATATCGATCCCGAAGGTCTCGCGCACGTCGAGTTCGATGTCGGGCGCGGGCAGGATCGTGCTGCCGCTGGTGTCGAGCTGGATGTTGGGAATATCGGTCATGACAGCGCATCGCCTATACGCGCCGGAGCGGTGCTGCAATAAGGAATGCGTTGCAATCAGCGACTCAATCCCCGGGAGCGTTCGTCCGATGAAAGTCTATGGTTTTCCGATCTCGCCATTTGTCCGCAAGGTCCACATTGTTGCGGCGGAAAAGGGCCTGCCGGTCGAACTGGCCTTGAGCAACCCGGCGGACCCTGCCCCTGAATTCCTCGCTGCCAGTCCGTTCCGCAAGATTCCGGCGCTGGTTGATGGCGATTTCAGCCTCTGCGATTCGACCGCGATCGTGACCTACTTCGAAGCCCTGCAGCCCCAGCCCTCGATCACGCCGGGCGATGCCAGGGCCCGGGCCAAGGCGATCTGGTGGGAAGAATTTGCCGATACGATCCTGATCGCAGCCGGCGGCAAGGTGCTGTTCAACCGCTTTGTCGGCCCCAAGCTGATGGGCAAGCCCGGAGACGAAGCCGTGGCCGAACAGGGCCTGAAGGAGTTGGAACCGATCCTCGTCTACCTCGAAAGCCAGTGCGGCGATGGTTGGCTGGCCGGCGATGCGTTCTCGATCGGCGACATTGCGGTGGCGGCCACGCTGCGTTCGCTGGGCTATATCGACATGGAGCCCAACCCGGCCAGCCATCCGCGCACGGCGGCCTGGTATGATCGGGTCAAGGCGCGGGCCAGCTGGCAGCAGGTTGCCGCGCTCGAAGACAAGATCGTCGGACGAGCGCTTAACCGTTAGGCGAAAGCCGCGGCCTTGCGCAGCAGCTGATAGGCCTCGACCACTTCCTGCAAGCGGGCTTCGAAGCTGCGGTCACCGCCGTTGCGGTCGGGATGGTATTTGCGGACCAGCTGCGAATAGCGGCTGCGCAGGTCGGTACGGCTGGCATCCAGCGACAGGCCAAGCACATCCAGGGCGCGCCGCTCGTCCGGGGTCACGGCCCTGCCATCCTGCCGCTGGGCCGGCTTGCGCGCCCGCGCCCGGCCGCTGATTGCCTCCAGCGGATCGCGGAAATCCGCCCAGCGCGGGGCAGAATCGATCCCGGCAGTGGGGGAGAAGGCCCGCGTCTCGCGCTCCCACCCGTGGATCGGGTTCTGGGCGGCGACGATCTCTTCCGGGGTCATCCCGGCAAACCAGTCATACCCGGCGTTGAAATCGCGCACATGGTCCAGACAGAACCAGCGATAGTCGCCCGGCCCGTCAAAACCCGGACGGCGTTCACCGGGCGCACGGAACTCCCCCGGTTCCCGGCAACCCGGCACCATGCAACCGCGCTGGGTGCCCTGGACCCGTCCATGAAAACGATCGTGCTTCACCGCTTCCACATGGAGATTGTTCGGGTAGAAGGGAAGCCATGACCAGCCCCATCGCGACCGAAATCGAAACACTGCTCACCGCAGCTTTCGCACCAACCCAGCTGCGGGTGATCAACGACTCAGCCCAGCACCATGGCCACTTGGGCGATGATGGCTCGGGCGAATCGCTGTCTCTTATACACATCTGACGCTGCCGACGAT
>CAWUNP010000290.1:0-2832 GCA_963923805.1 uncultured Novosphingobium sp.
GACAGGGCAATGGCCGGGGCGATGGTCGCGGCGTCTTCATGGCCCATCCGCCCATCCTCACCCGCGTGCGGGTTCAACGCGGCAATGGCCAGGCGCGGGCGCTCCAGCCCATAGTCCCGCGCCAGCGCCTGCGCGACGATACGCGCCTTGCGCAGGATCAGGTCTGTAGTGATCAGGCCGGGTACAGCCGAAAGCGCGACGTGGACCGTCAGCGGCACAGTGCGCAGGGTCGGCCCGGCCAGCATCATCACGGCATCATTTGCGGCCACACCGCAGGCCGCAGCCACGAATTCGGTCTGGCCGGGATGAGCGAAGCCAACCTCTGCCAGCAGCGATTTGGCGATCGGGGAAGTGACCAGGCCAGCGCAATCGCCGTTCCGGGTGAGCTCGGTCGCTTCGGTCAGCGAGGCGAGCGCCAGTTCGGCACCGGCGCGGTCCGGCGCGCCCGGCGTGTAGTCACCATCGGCACCGGCCAGGACCGGCAGCATGAAGTCAAAGCACTCCAGCGCTTCGGCAGGATGAAATACCTCGCGGATCGGGACGGACAGGCCGCGGGTCTGCGCCGCTGCGGCAAGAATATCCGCTCCGCCAGCCACCACGAAGGGTGGCAGCAGCGCAGCCTCGCGCGCGGCCCAGGCAGCCGCGATCAGTTCGGGCCCGATCCCCGCCGGATCGCCCAGCGATACGACGAGTGCCCCCTCGCTCATCGCGCGATCAGTCGTAGTCGATCACGGCGTCGCGCCGCAGGTCGCGCAGATAGGTCTGGGCCCGCTTGTTGACGCGCTCGTCCTCGATCTGTCCCTGGATCTGCTCAAAGTTGGGGGCGGTGATGTCTTTCGGATCATCCCGGCCACATAGCATCAGCACCCGCACGCCATCCTGGATCGAACCGAACGGCGGGGTCACTTCACCCAGGGTCATGCCCAGAACCACGTTTTGCAGCGGCCCGGGCAGATCGCGAGCCTTGATCTGGTCATTGGTGACCACTTCGGCGCCCTGCTGGTGGGCAATTTCATCCACCGTGCCGCAGCCGCGGGCATTGCGCACGGCTTCGGCAAAGCTGCGCGCCTTGGCCGTAGCCTGCGCCTCGGTCGTGCCGGGCGGGAAGCTGATCGAGAGCTGCTTGAGGCTGAGCACTGCATCGCGCGGGTCGCTGGTCAGCACCTGGCGCTTGTCAATCAGCGCCACGATCGAGAACCCGCCGCGGATTTCAATCGGCCCGGCCAGTTGTCCGGTCTGCAGGGTTTGCAGCGCATTGCCCAGCTCAACCGGAAGCTGACCCAGCCGGACCCAGCCCAGATCACCGCCGACCGACGCGGTCGAGGCTTCGGAAAACTGGCGGGCATAGCCCACAAAGCTGCCGCCGCCGCGCAGCTGTTCAACGATGCGGGTGGCATTGGCCAGCACGGCATCGCGGTTCTCGGCCGTGGCGGACAGGAAGATTTCCCCGATCCGGAATTCCTCGGTGCCCTTCGAATCCTGCAACCGCTTCAGCACTTCACGCACTTCATCGTCGGAGACGTTCACAAAGGGCTGCACATTGCGCCGCAGCAGGCGCTGCCACGAAAGTTCGCCCCGGATCTGGCGCTTGAGCGAAGCCGGCGAAGAGCCGATCTTCACAAGGTAGGCGTCCATCGCCTTGGGATCCTGCCCAAAATTCTGGCCGGCAATGCGCGAATAGGTCTGCTCGATCTCGGCGGGTTCAACCTCGATCTTCTGGGCAGCGGCTTCCTGGATCTGGAGCGTTTCGTCCATCAGGTTGCGCAGCACCTGCAGCTTCAGCCGCTTGAGTTCTTCGGCATCAACCTTGCCGCCGCTGGCCGAAACCACCAGGGCTACGCGCTGGTCAATATCGGTGCCGGTGATGATCTCGCCATTCACCACAACCGTCGCCTTGCGATAGTTGGGATCGTTCTTTTCAAAGAAACTGGGGTTTTCGGGCAGGGCCAGACCGCTGGCCGAGGACGTGGCATTCTGGGCCACGGCCCCACCGGCCAGAACCAGTGCGGCCAGAGCCAGCGTATAGCGAAGCGGGCGGCGCGAAATGGACATGCGTGTCACCGTCAGTTCAATCCCCAATGCGGCGCGGAAAACGATTCCCGGCCTGATTGCCGGTGCCATCGCCCCGGCTGGCTTAACCCAAGCTGATCAGGCCACCACCATTGCCGGGCCGGATAGCCTGTTTGTATCGCTCCGGCAAATGTCGCGGCTAACGGAAACCAAGATTACGCACCGCTAAACTCACCTGGAAGGTGTTGCCGCGGCGGGCGTCGCCAGTGGCGACAAAATCGCGCCGCCAGGTCAGCGCCAGATCCAGGCAATCGTCCTGATAGGCCACGCCGATCCGGGTGCGCAGGGCCTGAAACCCGTCGGTGGCCAGCGCCGGGTCTTCCTTGGCCCCGGTCAGGTTGAACACGCCCGAGCCAAACAGCGACCAGTAGCGCGCAAAGGCGATCCGGCCGGCAACGCGCAGCTCCTCGCGATCCTTGAGGTCTTCGGCGATGGCCGAGATATCGCGATTGAGGCGGAGATAGCCAACTTCCGCATAGGTCCGTTCGCTGCCGACGGTCGCGTCAATTTCATTGCGGCGGACGGCGAAGTTATCCTTGTCGAGCCGGAAGCGGTGCGTGAAGCGCACGAAATCCTTGAACCGCACCTCGGTCCGGCCAACAATGTCCGAGACCCGACTGGACAGACCTGTACCATCGGGCAGCAAGGTGGGCTTGCTGGTCAGGCGGTAGGACTGGCCAATGGTTGATGAAACGCGCCAGCCCGGCTTTTCCCACTGCCAGTCGAAGCCATAGGTAAAGCGCACGCCGTCCTCGATCCGGT
>CAWUNP010000291.1:0-2824 GCA_963923805.1 uncultured Novosphingobium sp.
AAGGCCCCCAGTTCGTTGAGCAGTTCCAGCCGGGTCGTATCGCGCACTTTCAGGCGGGGCAGGGCCAGGGCCATGGCCACGCGGGCCAGGCCGATTGCCGAAAGCAGCATGGCCATCCGCCAGATCAGGGCATTGCCCGAATAGGCCGCCGCCACCAGCGCGGCGATGATGCCGTTGGCGGCACCAGCGGTCAGCGAGCCGGGGTGGGTATATAGGTTATCGACCAGCGTCCGCCGGACGCGATCATCCAGCGCGTTGGTTCGCAACAGGACCCGCAGCAAGGTTCGCCAGCGTCTGATTTTCCGCTCCCTTCGTAGCCTGCGCGGTGTACCGCACAGAGATCACCGAATGGTAAATGGGCTCGTTACCCTTTCGCCGGATCAGTCGTTGCCGGCTTCGACCCGGGCGGACAGCACCAGCGCCATGCGCCGATCAAGCGTGCGGCAAATCGCCAGCCAGTGGAGATAGGACTGGCGATCGCCGCTGAAGAAGGCCTGTTCGGCATTCCTGCGGGCCACTGTGGCTGCCCCCAGGCCGTGCTCGGCAAAATGCCGCAGGGCAGCGCGGAGCTGCAGGTGGACGGCCGGGCCGCCATTGTCATTGGCCGCGCGCCCCACGATCCGGCCGTGGCGGGCAGGGCTGATCAGGGCGGCAAGCGGTGATCGGGCAGCGGCAAAGTGGATCGACATGACAAACCTTCACTAAGCGCGACCGATCCTGTCCCTAAGGCGCCACCGGCTACATGTTCGTGCGGAACTATGGTTGCCGGGATTTAACCAGTTCAGCCTTGACCATCCGCCGGGCGGGGCCAGCGGATAACGCCCGCAGCCTGTCGCTGTTCCGCGGGGGTCAGGAACCGGGCTGCCCGATCCAGCGGCCAGAGTTGCGGAATTCGGGCTGGACGCCATTGTCCTGCGGCAGGGCATCGCCGCGATAGAGCGCCTCGCCGCCGCGGCGCTGGACTTCGGGGGCGTAGTGGGGGGCGCTGTGCTGGACGGCGGGCTGAAACCCGGCTGCGGCTCTGCCGATCGGGCCAGGCATGGCGGAACTGCCCCTGAGACCGGCCTCATAAGCCTTTTGCAGGGCGAGCGGATCGAGCGCCGTATCGGCTTGCCGGTCCGCGGCGGCGCTGCGCAGATGCGGCGCAGCCACGGGCTCACCGCCGGCATAGGCAAAGCGGAAGGCGCCAGCCTCGCCCGCCGCGCCGCCAAAGCGGTAGAAGCGGTGCGCGCCGATGGTGATTATGTGGCGCAGGCTCGGTGCCCAATAGGGCGAGACGGCAATGGTGTGATAATGCGTCGCCAGCCCGACGCTGCGCTCGACATAGCCCGACAGCGCCGCGCGCGCGACGTTCTGGGCGCGGTACCAGAACATCCGGTTGGGCGCGCGCGCCAGCGATCCATCGCAGGTGAAGCTGAACTGGCAACCGGTTGATCGTTCCGAGCCTTGATAGACCTCGCCGCAGACGGTGTTGGGATAGCTGGGGTGGGCCACCCGGTTCAGCACCACCTGGGCCACGGCGCGCTGGCCCTGGTCGCTTTCGCTGCGTGCCTCGTAATAGATCGCCGCGGTCATGCACTCGAGCGCGCGCGACCGGTCGACCCCGGAATTGTCGATCCGCATCGCCCGGGCAATCGGCCCGGCCTGCTGGTCAACGAACAGTTGCCCGCCATCAGCATCGCTCTGCGTGGTGACCAGCGGCGGCAAGGCCTCGTCCGGCGCCAGGTAATAGAAGGCCGAACCGGGAAAGCTCTCGCCCGGTCGCTCGAACGGCAGCGGATCGACCATGACATCGGCGCTGCCCGCATCGCCGATCCCGAAGCCCGGCCATACGCCCGGGGCGGCCAGCGCGGGCATGGCAAAGGCGGCCATCAGCACAAGCGCGCGCCGAAATCGCGCGGGCGGGGCTCCAGGCGGGGATTCGGGTGAGCGATCATCGGGTTCCTGCTGGGTACGCGCCAAGCGCGTAGGCCAAGGACGAACCACTGCGCCACCGCGCCAAACGCGCCGTGCCGAAGCGGGACGAGCCTGCGCGATAGCGTTAAGCGGTTAAAAACTTGCCCTTGGGGCGGCCACCGCCTAGGAAAAGCCGACGTCACGGGTTGTCCGGTGTCGTTGTCTGCCTCACGGCAGAGGCACCGCCAGCCCGCTCCCCCACCCGGCCTCCCATAGGATACCCTATGTTAGGGAGGCCGGGTGGGGGAGCGGGCTGGCGGTGGCGCCCGCGTCAGCGGGACAGAGATACCAGGCCTAAGAGGGAAGGGGGTTCCAATCCCCCGCTGCCCCCGCAACTGTGACCGGGGAATGCTGCCCCCATTACGCCACTGGGCAACCGGGAAGGCGGGGACAGCGTGATGATCCGGGAGCCAGGAGACCTGCCTGAGACGGTCGTTCCGCAGCCGGGCGGGGTGTACCGGAATGCAGCAGAGGAACCGCAATCGTGCGGCGCCTTCCGCCATGAACGGCAGTTCGTTCATGTTGGAAGGAATCCGTATGAAGCATTTGTTTTTACTAGCAACATCTCTTTCTCTGGCCGCGCCTGCAGTGGCGCAGGCCGCGGGCTTGGATGAGCCGATCACCGTCGTCGCAACCGGCACCGCCCAGCCGGTGAGCGAGAGCGGCCAGTCGATCAGCGTGGTCGGTGCCGACGAAATCGCCGCAGTCCAGGGCCCCGACCTGACCCGTGTGCTTGAACGCCTGCCCGGCGTCACCATCGCCCGCTCTGGGCCGCTTGGCAGCCAGACCAGCCTGTTCGTGCGCGGCGCCAATTCGCAGCAACTGGTGGTGACGCTTGACGGCGTGCGGCTGGCGGCTGTCGCCGCGC
>CAWUNP010000292.1:0-2823 GCA_963923805.1 uncultured Novosphingobium sp.
AAGACCAACATCATTCCGGCCGTGGCCGTCGCCATGGGTGACGTCCGCGCGCTGAGCCAGGACTCCATTGACCGGACCGTGGCGAAGATGCGGGAAATTGTCGCCCGCCCCTTCAATGGCGGCAAGGCCGAACTGGTCTTTGAAGACAAGTACCCGCCGATGGCGCCAACCGCCGGCAACCGGGCGCTGCTGGACAAGCTCAACGGCGTCAATGCCACGCTGGGTCTGCCGGCCATGGCGGCGCTCGATCCGCTCAAGCGCGGTGCGGGTGATGTCAGCTTCGTTGCTGCTGATGTCGATAGCCTGGTTGGCCTGGGCCCTGCCAGCGATGGCGATCATACCGCGGCCGAGACGGTCGACGTGCCCAGCCTGTGGCGGCAGGCCAAGCGGGCTGCACTGCTGATGACCCGGCTCTCGCGCGAGCCGGCGGTCAAGCGCTAGGCGCTTCCTTGCGCGGGCCGGATTCGCCCTGCGACGGCACCTGCCGGATCAATCCCGCAACCGGGCGGTGCTTGGGGTGCAAGCGTACCCTGGGTGAAATCGCCGATTGGCCGATGCTCAAGCCGCGGGACAAGCACGCGATCCTGCGCAAGTTGCGCGAGCGGGGTTAGCTCCAGGCCGAAAGGCCGGGGTCAATAAACCCCTGCTGGCGGCGGAGTGCTGCGCGGGCCAGTCGTTCCACCTCGGCCTTGCGGCGGGCGGCATTGAGCGGGACCGTGGGGGCCGGGCGGAGAATTTCCGCATCATAGCCATCGGCCACGATCAAGCCGCACCGCTCCGGCTGGAACGCTTCGGTCTCCATGCAGCTGCGATCGAGGTGGGCGGCGAGGCCCCAGTAGAACCGGTCACAATGATCGAGGTAATCGGTCCACTTGGCATCGCCCAGCAGGTCTGCCCGGCTCACCTTGATCTCAACAATCACCAGGTGACCTTTGGCATCAATCCCCATCAGGTCCGCCCGCCGATTGGAACGCAGCGGCATTTCAGACAGGCACCAGATGTCATTGCGCGCAAATAGTCGGCAGATCCCGCGCGCAACAGCCTGCGCGGCCTTGAGGTCGGCATCGGTGGTGGCGGGAATCGTCGCTCCGGTCATCCCTGAAGCATAGGAACAGACCAAGAACTGTGCAAGCGTTCAGGCGAAGCGGCGAGGCGGCGAGGCCTCGTGCGGCGGCGGAACCAGGGTGAGCAGGCCGTTGCGGGCGGCCAGAAACTCCTGCCACAGCGCCAGCGCGGCCACCGCCGGACTGACGCCGCGCGCCTGGACCGAAAGCAGCGCTGCAATGCCCGGCTCCATGATCGCGGCCAGGTCTTCGATGCCCTGTTCGGCCATGGTCCGGCGCCAGCCCCCCGCATCGCGCATGGTGGCGGGGAAGTTGCGGATCTCCGGTTTCATCGGCTCCGCCGTGGTGCCGGCGAGCATCGCCACCACCCCCGCGGCATCATGCAGCGCGGCCCACTTCATGCTCATCGCATTGGCCGATGCCTGACCGAACTCGGCCCGGCCGGAACCAGGCAGCAGTCCCGGCGATGCGGCGGTCGGCCCGGTGAAAGAAGGAGGAAGCGCGTTCATGGCCAGCAGCCATAGCCAAATGCCCTTGCCAAAACGCTAATTCAGCGGGCCGGGCTGTCCCGGCCCAAATTGCACTGGCGCAAGTGCCGCCGGGCTGCTAACCGCTCGCCTTGCTTCGGCACCCGTAGCTCAGCTGGATAGAGCGCTGCCCTCCGAAGGCAGAGGTCACAGGTTCGAATCCTGTCGGGTGCGCCAGTTTTCTCCAACAAAATCAACATTATAGAGTTTGACAAAACTCTAGCCGTGCTCATTTTGAGCTGATTTTGCCATTGACAAACCGTTGACAAAAAGCCGTGTCAAAGAGCATCCCTCTGATATACCTAGCGAAGGTGTCTTGGAGACCTCGGGATGTCGAAGTACGCCGAACAGGTTGATGTCAAAGGGGATGGTCGGGTCGTCATCTACAAACGTGACGACCTGAAGAGCCCCAAATGGCAGGTCAGAATCCGAGTTCCGAATGCCACTGGCTACAAGATCGTCAGTGCCAAGACCGAGGACCAGAGAGAGGCTGAACGGTTTGCCCTCGACCTCTACGAAGACCTCTACCTTCATGTGAAATCAGGCGGGTCGATCCAGTCTCGGACCTTCAAGCAGGTCTTCGAGGAATGGAAGAAGACCATCATCACTATGGGTCATACCCGTCAGGGTGGATCATGGGATGCGACTATCGATCGGGTCGAAACCTACGCCGTGAAGTTCTTCGGGCAGATGAAGATCGATACCATCGGTCCCAAAGAGTTCGCTGACTTCTGGGTCTGGCGAAAGTCCAACTACAATCGGTCTCGCCCATCTAACGGCACGCTGCGGCGTGAGAGGACCAGCATCCTGCCGGTCTTCAAGTTTGCAGTGACCAGAGGGTACCTCCAGGCTGTTCCAGATACCGATCCGCCGAAGGCTGCTTTGGAACGGCGACCGACTTTCACTCAGGACGAATGGCGGAAGATTTACACCAAGGCTCGAGACTGGGTGAAGAAGGGTGAATCGCTAGCCACCTGGCGTCAGCGGTTCATGACGCAGCAGTACGTTCTGGTCCTTGCCAATACCGGCCTTCGAGTTGGTGAATTGCGTGGGCTGCGATGGAGTGACCTGCGAACGGTATCGACTACCGACGGCACTCGCCTCGTTGCTGAGGTGCGGGGCAAGACTGGTGCCCGAGAGGTGGTCTTTCAGGACGGTGCCGAGGACTACATCAAGCGGATCTATGACCTGCGGATCGAAGAGCTGAGTAGTCCGCCACCTAACGATCAGGT
>CAWUNP010000293.1:0-2822 GCA_963923805.1 uncultured Novosphingobium sp.
AGAGGTCTCGTGGGCTCGGAGATGTGTATAAGAGACAGGCACGGCGGTTGCCACGTCACCGAAGATGAAGTGGCTGTCGCGGTTCTTCATGTTGTTGTGGCCGGTGCAGATTTCCGGGCTGACCACCAGCACCGAACGGGCATTGCCCGAACGGATGAAATCGGCCGCGGTCTGGATGCCGAAAGTGGCGGAAGAACAGGCCACGTTCATGTCAAAGGCAAAACCCTCGATCCCCAACGCCTGCTGGATCTCGATCGCCATGGCCGGATAGGGCCGCTGCATGTTCGATGCGGCGCAGAGCACGGCATCAACATCCTTGGGATCACGCCCGATCGACTGCAGCGCATCCAGCGCGGCCTTCACACCAATCTCGGCCATGACCGAAATTTCGTCGTTCGAACGCTCGGGCCAGCGCGGACCCATGCATTCCGGGTCCAGCGTCGACGCCTTGCTCATCACATGGCGCGACTTGATGCCGCTGGCCTTTTCGATGAATTCGGCGGAACTGGGCTGCAGTTCTTCCACTTCTCCCGCCGCAATCGCTGCCGCATTGCGGGAATTGTGGAGTTCCACATAGGCGTTGAAGCTGGCGACCAGCTCATCGTTCGAGATCGTCTCGGGCGGCGTGTAAAGGCCGGTGGCCGAGATCACAGGGGTGATTTCGCTCATGGCAGGGCTTCCTATCGGGCAGTAACGCACACGACAAGTCGATTGGGCCATTGACAGCACGCCCCGGCTTGTCCAAAGGCGCGCTCTCTCGGCCGGAAGGTCCCCCTGGGGGCCACATTCCGGGGAAACCCGGCACCGGCAAATGGTGTGGACAGGTGGCCGAGTGGTTAAAGGCAGCAGACTGTAAATCTGCCCGCGCAAGCGTACGCTAGTTCGAATCTAGCCCTGTCCACCACCCTTCTCTCTCCGCCCGGACCGATCAATGCCATCGGCTTGATGGTGGCCCGATCGTGTTATAGCCGGGCGGCATGACACCCGCTCCGATCCTCAACGATTTCGATCTCCGAGCCCAGTGCCCCCGGTGGCTCTCCTCGCACGGCCCGGCCAGCCCGGCGGCCGTGCTCGGCGCGCTTCAGCAGACTGCGGCGGCAGACCTGGCACCGGACTATTACGGCGTGGGCGGCGCGGTGCAGGCGCTGGAGGCAGAGACTGGCAAGCTGCTGGGCAAGTCCGCCGCCAGCTTCGTCATCAAGGGGATGATCGCCCAGACCGGGCTGCTGCGCATGGTCACCGAGGTCAAGCACGGCGCGGTCGTGGTGCCAAAGCTGGGGCATATGGCAGTCGATGAGGCGGAGGCCATCCGCCACCTGCTGAATGCCGAGGTGATCGAACTGGGTGATCAGCACGGCTTTAGCGCCGATGATCTTGCGGCACTGGATCGCCCGATCGCGGTGTGCGTGGTCGAACTGCCGCTCCGGCGGGCGGCCTACCGGCTGATGCCGTTCAGCGAATTGCAGCGTATTTCAGACTGGTGCCGCGCGAACAGCGTTCACCTCCACATCGATGGTGCGCGGCTGTGGGAAGCCGCTGCGAGCTATGGGCTCAGCCTCGCCGAAATCAGCGCGCTGGCCGATACGGTCTATGTCTCGTTCTACAAGGGCCTGGGCGCGCTGGCCGGGGCGGTGTTGGCCGGGGATCACGACCTGATGAACCGCTATGCCGTCTGGAAAAAGCGGTTCGGCGGCGATCTGCACACCGCCTATCCCTTTGCCATTTCCGCGCTGGACGGGCTGGAACAGCGGCTGCCGAAAATGCCCGGTTACCTCGCTCGCGCGCGCCAGCTGGCTGCGGCGTTCGCTGCGCAGGGCTTCGAGATTGTCCCCGCGGTGCCAGACGTGAATGCCTTTCAGGTGATCCTTCCCGGCGATCCCGCAACTCTGGCCGAAGCCAACCGCACCTATGCCCGCCAGACCGGCATCTGGCTGTTCAACGCCTTCCTGCCAGCCGAAAAACCGGGCTTTGTCCGAACCGAAGTCGTCATCGGAGACGCGGCAGAGCAGTACGGCGACGAAGAGGCCGTGGGCTGGGTGCAGAACATGCTCTCAAACCGGAACTAGCCCTGCCCCCCGCCTTCCCCTAGGGACCACCCGATGATCAGGGGATTCGCCATATGAGCCGCAATCGTGACACCAAACCCAGCCGCGCCCTGCGGGGTCGTGCCGGGCGCATGCAGGGCGGGCGCGGTTCAGGCCGGGCCAGCGCCGGTGCGGTGCGACTGTGGGGCCGCCATGCGGTCGAAGCCGCGCTCAAGAACCCGGAACGCAACCACCGCAAGCTCTGGGCCACACGCGAAGGGATTGCCTCGCTTGATGGCGAGCTGCCCGCCGATTTCCCGGTCGAATATGCCCAGCCGGCCGATCTCGCCCGGCTGGTCGCGCGCGATGCGCCGCATCAGGGGCTGGTCCTCGATTGCGATGCGCTGGAAGACCGCTTCCTTGATGAAGTGATGGACGGTGAAGCGGCGCGGCCACTGGTCGTGCTCGATCAGGTCACCGATCCGCACAATGTCGGCGCGATCATGCGCTCGGCCGCTGCGTTCAACGCTGCCGCGATCGTCACGCAGGATCGCCACGCCCCGCCGGAAAGCGGCACCCTGGCCAAGTCGGCCTCGGGCGCGCTCGAAGTCGTGCCGTGGATCCGCGTGGTCAATCTGGCCCGCGCGCTCGAGGAAATGGCCGAGGCCGGTTACTGGCGCATCGGGCTGGACGGCGAAGGCAAGACCACCTTGGGCGATGCCCTGCCCACCGGCCCGGTCGCGGTGGTGCTCGGCGCCGAAGGCGAAGGCATGCGCCACAACATCATGCAGCACTGCG
>CAWUNP010000294.1:0-2804 GCA_963923805.1 uncultured Novosphingobium sp.
CCATGGGGTCCTCCAACGAAACCAGTTTTTACGGACCGGTCCGGAACCCGTGGGATACCGGCACGGTTCCGGGCGGCTCATCCGGCGGTTCGGCGGCGGCCGTCGCCGCCCGGCTGGTTCCGGGTGCCACCGGCACCGATACCGGCGGCTCGATCCGCCAGCCTGCCGCCTTCACCGGCATCTCGGGCATCAAGCCGACCTATGGCCGCTGCAGCCGCTGGGGCATCGTCGCCTTCGCCAGCTCGCTCGACCAGGCCGGGCCGATGGCCCGCGACGTGCGCGATTGCGCGATCATGCTGGAAGCCATGGCCGGGTTCGATCCCAAGGATTCGACCAGCCTTGATCTGCCGGTGCCCGAATGGGAAGCCGCTCTCTCGGGCGATCTCAAGGGCAAGAAGGTTGGCATCCCGCGCGAATACCGCATGGACGGGATGGACGCCGATGTCGCCGCCAGCTGGGACGCCGGGATTGCCTGGCTGAAGGACGCGGGTGCCGAGATCGTCGATATCTCGCTGCCGCACACCAAATATGCCCTGCCGGCCTATTACATCATCGCGCCGGCAGAAGCCTCGTCGAACCTCGCCCGCTATGATGGCGTGCGGTATGGCCTGCGCGACCTGCCCGATGGGGCCGGCCTGCAGGACATGTATGCCGCCACCCGCGCCGCCGGGTTCGGGCCGGAAGTGAAGCGCCGCATCCTGATCGGCACCTATGTGCTCTCGGCCGGCTTCTATGATGCCTATTACACCCAGGCGCAGAAGGTCCGCACGCTGATCGCGCAAGACTTCAAGAACGCCTTCACCCAGTGCGACGTGATCCTGGCGCCCACCGCCCCGACCGCTGCCTTCGGCCTGGGTGAGAAGACCGACGATCCGTTGTCCATGTACCTCAACGACGTCTTCGCCGTGCCGGCTTCGCTGGCGGGCCTGCCGGCCATGTCGGTCCCGGCCGGGCTCAACCGTGAAGGCCTGCCGCTGGGCCTGCAGATCGTCGGCAAGCCGTTTGACGAGCAGGGCGTTCTCAATGCCGGCCTCGCGATCGAGAGCCGCGCGCAGTTCTCGGCCAAGCCGGAAAAGTGGTGGTAAGATGAGCAACTATCGCATTCAGGGCGCCACGGGCGAATGGGAAGTGGTGATCGGGCTGGAAGTCCATGCCCAGATCATGACCAATTCCAAGCTGTTCTCGGGCGCGGCGACGGCCTTTGGCGCAGAGCCGAACAGCCAGGTCAGCCTGGTCGATGCGGCCATGCCCGGCATGCTGCCGGTGCCGAACCGCGAGTGCATCCGCCAGGCGGTGCGCACCGGCATGGCGATCAACGCGCAGATCAACAAGTGGTCGCGGTTTGACCGCAAGAACTACTTCTATGCCGACTTGCCGCAGGGCTATCAGATCAGCCAGCTCTACCACCCGCTGGTAGGCGAGGGCACGATCGAGGTGATCCTCGACGAGAAGGACCCCGAAGGCTCGACCAAGACCATCGGCATCGAGCGCATCCACGTCGAGCAGGACGCCGGCAAGCTGATGCACGATCAGCACCCGACCATGTCCTATGTCGATCTCAACCGCTCAGGTGTGGCGCTGATGGAAATCGTCAGCCGGCCGGATATGCGCAGCCCGCAGGAAGCCGGGGCCTATGTCGCCAAGCTGCGCCAGATCCTGCGCTATGTCGGCTCGTGCGATGGCAACATGGACCAGGGCTCGATGCGCGCCGACGTCAACGTCTCGGTCCGCCGCCCGGGCGAACCGTTCGGCACCCGTACCGAGACGAAGAACGTGAACTCGGTCCGCTTTGTCATGGCCGTGGTGGAGCAGGAAGCGATGCGCCAGGTTGGCGTGATCGAGGATGGCGGCACGGTCGTTCAGGAAACCCGGCTCTACGATCCGGACAAGAACGAAACCCGCTCGATGCGCAGCAAGGAAGATGCGCACGACTATCGCTATTTCCCCGATCCGGACCTGCTGCCGCTGGAACTCGACGATGCCTTCCTTGAGGAATGCCGCGCCAGCCTGCCGGAACTGCCCGATGCCAAGCGCCACCGCTATGAAACCGCGCTGGGCCTCTCGGCCTATGACGCGGCGCAGCTCACGCTTGAGGTGGAAACCTATCAGCAGTTCGAGGAAATGCTCGCCGCCGTGGTCAAGGCCAGTGGCAAGGGTGAGCGCGATCTGGCCAAGCGCGTTGCCAACTGGCTGCTGTCCGAGCGGGCCGGCGTGCTGAAGGCGATCCCGGAAGGCGCAGCACACCCGAAGAACACGGTCGAGGCTAACACCGCCCTGATCATCGCTGCCAGCGAAGGCACGATCTCGGGCGGCAAGGCCAAGGAAATCTTCGCGGCCTACCTGACCAGCGACATTGATCTCGCTGCCGAAATCGACGCCAACAAGCAGACCAGCGACACCGGCGCGATCGAAGCTGCGATTGCCAAGATCCTGGCCGACAACGCCGACAAGGTGGCTGAATACAAGGGCGGCAAGGAAGCCCTGTTCGGGTTCTTCGTCGGCCAGACGATGAAGGCGATGCAGGGCAAGGCCAACCCGCAGGTGGTCAACGAGCTCTTGAAGGCAAAGCTGGCTTAAGTCTGGCAAACGATCCAACAACAAGGGCGCCGGAAGCTTCCTTCCGGCGCCCTTGTTGTTTCGATCGCGGGGGATCAGCCCTTGCGGGTGCCGCTCATCGCGAAGGTGCCGAAGGCGCCGGCCTTGACGCCGCCGGTGATGGTGTCGCCGTCAACGGTGGCTTCGCCTTCCAGCGTCATCGGCATGGGGACGGTCATCTTCATCGACCAGGTCAGCTTGTTGCCGTC
>CAWUNP010000295.1:0-2799 GCA_963923805.1 uncultured Novosphingobium sp.
AAGAAAAAGGCCGATAAAAAGGCATGATCTCCGCCCGCCATGTCGCCCAGATCAACGTGGCGCGGTTTCGCGTGGCCAAGGATGATCCGGCCAACGCCGATTTCATGGCTGCGCTCGATCACGTCAATGCCATGGCGGAGGCTAGCGACGGCTTTATCTGGCGGCTGGTGGGCGATGGCAACGATGCCACCGATGTCGAGGCGATCCCCGGCGATCCGGATTTCATCGTCAACATGTCGGTCTGGCGCGATGTCGATGCGCTGGAGCAATTTGCCTATCGTCAGGCCGATCACCGCCAGGTGCTGGCCCGGCGCAAGGAATGGTTCGATCCGATCGAGCCATCCTTTGCGCTGTGGTGGGTTGAGCCGGGCCATTTGCCCACGGTGACCGAAGGCCTGGCAAGGTTGGCGCAACTGGGCGGTGAAGGCCCCGGCGATGCAGTCTTTACCTTCCGCCACTGGCGCGAATGCCTGCGCCCGGCGCAAGCCGCTGGCGCATGATCCAGATGCTTCATGTCCTGCTGGTCGGCGCGTGGATCGGTTGTGTCCTGGTAGAGGCGCTGTTTGAACGGGCCTTGTTAGGGCGCGGGCCGGAACAGCTGCTGCTGCTCGCCCGCTTGCACTGGAAGGTCGACAAGGCGGTGGAACTGCCCCTGCTGGGCGGGGCCGTTGCCACCGGGCTCAAACTCTTGCCGTCCGGGCCGGTCGATGGGTTCATGAAGGCCAAGCTGGCCTGTGCGGCAACGGCGGTCTTTGCCAATCTCTATTGCATCGTGCTGGTCCGGCTGCGGCTCCGGATGGCTGAAGCGGGGGCGTGGGATCTGTTTGCGGTGATCGATCGCCGTCAGCACCAGATCGGCGCGGTGGTCTTGCTGGGCTTGCTGGTTGCGGCTGCGATCGGTCTTCGTGCTTGACGCGATATCATGATGTGATATCAAGATATCAATGACCCGCATTCTCGCCGATCTTCCCGATGAGGATATCAAGTGGCTCGACCGGATCGCGGCCGAGCAGGGCAAGTCGCGTGCCTCGGTGCTCCGCGAGGCGGTAAGTGCCTTCAAGGCCAGTTCGCCCGCCCAGGCCAGCCAGGACTGGATTGCCCGCGGGGCCGGACTGTGGAAGGGGCGCGATGAGATCGGTGACGGTCTCGGCTATCAACAGGCGATGCGTGAAGACCGCACGCCGCACGCAGACCTCTGACCCATGTCCGATCCGTTCTTCGATACCAATATCCTGGTCGATTGGTTGCAGGATCGACCGCAGGCGGCAGCCGAACTCTCGCGATACCGGCGGCATCGGATCAGCCGGGTCGTCTGGTCCGAAGTGCTCGCCGGAGAGAGCCTTGAGCAGCGCGACATCATCCAGCAGGCCATCGCGCCCTTCGAAGTGGTAGAGATCGACGCTCGCATCGCCAGCGCAGCAGCCGATATTCGCCAGCGGACCGGGATGAAACTGCTCGACGCCTATGTTCTGGCTACGGCGCAGGTCAACGGAGCGATCCTGATTACCCGAAATACCAAGGACTTCCCGGCCGCCATGCCGGGTATCCGGGTTCCCTATACCATCTAACAGAAAGCAAGTTTCATGTGCGGCATTATCGGCATCGTCGGGAAGGAAGAGGTCGCGGACCGGTTGGTCGATGGCCTGCGCCGGATGGAATACCGCGGCTATGACTCGTCGGGCGTTTGCACTCTGGCCGATGGCCAGCTGATCCGGCGCCGCGCACCGGGCAAGCTGTTCAAGCTGGTGAAGGAACTCGCCCGCGATCCGGCCCCGGGCTCCGTCGGCATCGCCCATACCCGCTGGGCCACCCATGGTGCGCCCACGGCGGCCAATGCCCATCCGCATGCCACCGAAGTGCTGGCACTGGTCCACAACGGGATCATCGAGAACTTCAAGCCGCTGCGCGAGGCCCTGATCGCGCGTGGCCGCAAGTTTGAAAGCGAAACCGATACCGAAGTGGTTGCCCATCTGCTGTCCGAAGCGGTTGAGGGCGGGGCCAGCCCGGAAGAAGCGGTCAAGGCCGTGCTGCCGCAACTGCGCGGGGCTTTTGCCCTGGCTATTGCCTTCCGTGAACATCCCGACATGTTGATCGGTGCCCGGCTCGGCTCGCCGCTGGTGGTCGGTTTTGGCGATGGCGAAACCTATCTGGGTTCGGACGCCCTGGCTTTGGCCCCGTTGACCCAGAAGATCGCCTATCTTGATGAGGGTGACTGGGTGGTGGTGACCCGCGACGGCGCACGGATTTTTGATCAGAACAACAATCCGGTCACGCGCGAAATCACCACTTCGGGAGCCTCTGCCGCGGCGATCGAGAAGGGCAATTACCGCCACTTCATGCAGAAGGAGATCTTTGAGCAGCCCACCGTGGTCGCCCAGACCCTGTCGAGCTATATCCGCCAGGTCGATCAGACCGTGGCCCTGCCGCAGTTCGACTTTGATCTTTCGACCATCAACCGCGTCACCATCGTCGCCTGCGGGACCAGTTTCTACGCCGGGATGGTCGCCAAGTACTGGTTTGAACAGTTCGCGCGGCTGCCGGTCGACATCGATTTCGCCAGCGAATTCCGCTATCGCGAACCGGTGCTTGAGCCGGGCGGGCTCGCGCTGTTCATCTCGCAGAGCGGGGAAACCGCCGATACTCTGGCGGCGCTGCGCCATTGCAAGGAACACGGCCAGACCATCGCCGTCGTCGTCAACGTGCCGACCAGCTCGATGGCGCGCGAGGCTGACCTGCTGCTGCCGACCCATGCCGGGCCGGAAATCGGCGTGGCCAGCACCAAGGCCTTCACCTGCCAGC
>CAWUNP010000296.1:0-2797 GCA_963923805.1 uncultured Novosphingobium sp.
TCCATGCACAGCGCGATCACGCCGCGGCATTCCCCGTTCTCCATGATCAGGTCGATCGCGAAGTATTCGATGAAGAAGTCAGAATTGTACTTCAGGCTCTGCTGGTAGAGCGCGTGCAGCATGGCGTGGCCGGTGCGGTCGGCCGCGGCGCAGGTGCGCTGCACCGGCGGGCCTTCGCCCATGTTTTGCATATGGCCGCCGAAGGGGCGCTGGTAGATCGTGCCATCGGGGTTGCGCGAAAACGGCACCCCGGCGTGCTCCAGCTCGTAAACCGCCTGCGGCGCTTCGCGGACCATGTATTCGATCGCGTCCTGGTCACCCAGCCAGTCCGATCCCTTGACGGTATCGTACATGTGCCAGGTCCAGTGATCGGGCGTGTTGTTGCACAGCGATGCGGCGATCCCGCCCTGTGCGGCCACGGTGTGGCTGCGGGTCGGGAAGACCTTGGTGATGCAGGCGGTGCGCAGCCCGGCTTCGGCGCTGCCCATCGTGGCGCGCAGGCCCGAACCACCCGCGCCGACGACCACCGTGTCATAGGTGTGGTCGATGATCTTGTAGGCGGCAGTCATGCGGTGGCTCCCAGAGCAATACGAATGATCGCGAAGACGCCAAACGCGCCCCCGGCGACAGCAGCAAGATTAAGCAGGGTCAGGCAGGCATATTTGTTGGCGTGTTCGTGGACATAGTCCTCGATCAGTTCCTGCAGGCCCATCTGCGAATGCCACATGCTGGCGATGACCAGCAGGATCAGCCCCGTGGCGCTCAGCGGCTGGGCCGCCCAGGCCTTGACCGTCTTGAAGGTCAGGTCCGGCAGGCCGACCAGCGCGAACAGCAGCCAGAAGCCCAGCACCAGCAGGGCGATCGAGGTGAAGCGCATGGCCAGCCAGTGCTTGGTGCCCGAATGCGACGAACCCAGCGCACGAACGCGGCCGATATTGGTTCCGTTACCCATTGTTCCGTCCCCTCAGCGCAGCAGGATATAGGCCCAGGTGGCGCCCGTCAGCGCCAGGGCGATCACCGGGGTCAGGATTGACCACAGCGCGTTGTTCTTGAGTTCGAAGCCGGCACCGATATCCAGCACAAGGTGGCGGATGCCCGATGCGGTGTGATTGAAGAAGGCCCAGGTCAGGCCGATCAGCACCACCTGCCCATACCATTCGCCCATGTGGTGGGTGAAGGTCTGATAGCTGGCATCGCCCCCGGCGAGCGCGCCGAGCCACCACAGCAAAACCGCCATGCCGACGATCGACAGACCATCGCCCGAAATGCGGTGCAGGATCGAGACCGCCATGGCAGGCCCCCACTTCCAGATCTGCAAGTGCGGCGAAATCGGACGGTTGCTGGCTCCGGCCATGCGTGCGTTCCCCTATCTTCAACAGCGGTGGCACGTGCCACCTTCGCGCCATCCCCTTAATCAAAACGCGGGGCCGTGCAAGCGGTGGCTTGGCGCACATGCACCAAAGTCCTAGAGCAAGCGCCATGACCCAGCTTACTGCATTCGTCACCGGCTCCTCGCGCGGGATCGGCGCTGCCACCAAGGCCGCCCTCACCGCGCGCGGGGTCAAGGTTATCGGCCATGCCAGCAAGGCCCACGATGCCGATACGATCGGCGCCGATCTGGCCGACCCCACCGCAGCCGCCCGGATCTGGGAAGCTGCGCTGGATCGCAGCGGCGGCCGGATTGACCTGCTGGTGAACAATGCCGGGCTGTTCCAGGCCAACCCGATCAGCCTTTCGGATATCGAATGGCTCGATAACTGGGAAGACACGCTGCGCATCAACCTGACCGCCGCGGCCGAACTCTCGCGCTTTGCCGTGCGGCACTGGCTGGATGGCCAGCGCAAGGGCCGGATCGTCCATATCGCCAGCCGCGCCGCCTATCGCGGCGATTCGCCCGATCACTGGCACTATGCCGCAGCCAAGGCCGGGATGATCGGCCTGCACAAGACCATCGCCCGCCATTATCCGGCCAAGGGGATCATGAGCTATGCGATCTGCCCCGGCTTTACCGATACGGCCATGGCCGGAGACTACCTCGCCAGCCGTGGCGGGCCGGGCCTGCTGGCCGATATCCCGCTGGGCCGGGTGGCCGAGCCGGAAGAAATTGCGACCATGGCCGTGTTCTGCGCGCTCGATGCGCCGGAAAGCATGACCGGAGCGGTGCTGGACGCCAACGGTGCCAGCTTTGTCCGCTAGGCCAGCCCCCGCCATGACCAGCTGGAAGATCACCGCCTTCGCCCCGCGCGCTGTCATCGAAGGTGCGCTGCTCGCGCATGAGGATGCCTGGGACTGGGATCCCGAGATCGTCATCTCCGGCAGCGAGATCGCCGAGGACAAGCCCGATGACTGGAAGCTGGAGGCCTGGCTGCCGCGCAAGCCCGGCAAGGCGGACAAGATTGCGATCCACTCGCTGTTCGCCGGACCGCCCCCCGAACTGGCGATCGAGCAATTGCCCGAAGTTGACTGGCTGACCACCAGCCAGACCGGGCTCGAACCGATCCGGGCGGGCGTGTTCCATGTCCACACGCCCGACCACGCCCCGCTGCATGAACCCGGCGTGCGCGATTTCTGCATTCCTGCCAGCCAGGCCTTCGGCACCGGCCAGCACGCCACCACGGCTGGCTGTCTGACCATGCTCACGCACATGAAGCGGCAGGGGGTGGTCGTGCGCAATCTGGCCGATATTGGCACCGGCACCGGCCTGCTGGCCTTCGCCGCGCTGCACCTCTGGCCGCGCGCGCTGGCCACGGCGAGCGATATCGACGCCGTTTGCATCAGCGTAGTGCAGGATAATGCT
>CAWUNP010000297.1:0-2789 GCA_963923805.1 uncultured Novosphingobium sp.
TTCCGCGTGAACGAAGCCGCCCGGCGCGCCGAAACATTGAACAGGTTGTCGGCAGCCAGGCTCAGCGTCAGCGGGCCTGCATCGCCCAGCGGGTGCCAGACAGCAGACAGGTTGACCAGCGTGAACCCGGCGACCTGGGGCTCGAAGCTGGCAACCCGATCCTGCTTGTTGTTCCATTCCACTTCACCGCGCAGATGGAGCGGGCCGAATTCGAACTCGGCACCGCCGCGCAGCCGCAGCGGCGGGATGCGCGGAACCGGGCCGATGCCCGTGAGCTCGGCATGGGTGTAATCGGCCTGGGCATCCAGCGTTAGTCCGCCATCGGTCCAGTCGATCACCTTCGCATTGGCCGAGGCTTCGAAGCCCTGGAAGCGGGCCTTGCCCTGCGAATATTCGAACACCGGGAACCCATCTTGTTCGGCGCCATTGGGCAGGGCGGCGATGAAGCTGTCAAAACTGGTCAGGTAACCCGTGATCGCAAGCTCATAACCGCCGCCGTTATAGCGCACGAAGACCTCGCCGCCGTTGCTGGTTTCAGCCCGGAACGTGGCGTTGCCCTTTTCATAGGACTGGGTGGCGACATGGAGGCCGTCCGACAGCAGCTCCTCCGGCGCGGGCGCACGGGCGCCGCGGATGTAGCTTGCGCCAAACTTCCAGCCCGGTGCGAAGCGCCACGTCGCCCCGGCCGATCCGCTCCACAGGTCATAGGCGCGGTCAAATCCGACACTGCTGGCGCGGACCGTTGCGCGTTCATAACGGCCCGCACCTTCCAGCTCCACGGCGCCAAGCCGGTAGGACTGCAGGGTAAAGACGCCAAAGCGGGTCAAGTCGTTCGACGGGGCGAAGGCTTCATCACCGATGATCGAGAGGTTGCGGGTGAAGTATTGCACCCCGCTGCGGCCGCGCCAGCCACCCTGGTTGTTCTGGACAAGGTCCGCGCGGGCTTCAACCCCGCGGCCGATGAAGGTGGTGCCAACCGCATCGCCTTCGAATTCAATGTGCTGGTAATCGCCATAGGCACCGCGGACCTGAAGCGAATCGAACAGCCCAGCACCAAATTCCACCGTTCCGCGCAGGTCCACGCGGGTCTGACCCAGGTCGATCGAAACCGGCGCTTCACCATGGCTCCCCGCACTGTGATCGCCAGCGCCGGGGCGCGAAGGCAGGCCATATCGCATATCCTGGCGCTGCACCGAAATGCCCAGGTTGCCGCCAACATCGATGAAGGCCAGGCCGGCCCCGAAGGTGGTGCTGCGGGCAGCGGTATTCGGAACCTTGCCGGTCAGCTCGGCCAGTTCCTCAAATTCAAGGGCTTCGGCCGCGTTTCCAGCGCGCCGATAGCTGGCCGCTTCATCGAGCAGTTCCGCGCGTAGGCTGGGCGAATTGACGAACCCCGGCACCTTGAGATCGTCGCTCTTGCGCCAGGCGGCATCGACGCTGGCGGCCCAGCGATCCCCCAGTCGGAACTGCGCTGCACCTGAAACAGAGCGTTCGTTTGCGGCTGAGCCATAAGAGGTCAGTGCGTCAACCTTCACTCCATCAGGGACCGAGCGCGGAATCCGCTTGTCGAGCGCGTTGACCGCACCGCCAATCGCCTGCCCACCAAACAGCAGGACGGCTGGTCCGTGGAGCACGTCGATATGGTCAACCGTCAGGGCGTCAAAGACGACGGCATGGTCCGCCGAAACGCTCGACGCGTCGATGGCACCAATTCCATCGGTCAGCACGCGGATGCGGTCACCATCAAAGCCGCGCAGCACCGGGCGCGAGGCGCCGGGCGTGAACGATGTGGCCGAGACCCCGGGCAGGCTGGACAGCGTTTCACCCAGCTGGCCGCGCAGGCTGACGTCGAGCTTGTCCCCTTCGATCGTGCTGGTGCTGTTCAACAGGTTGAAATTGACCGGCGGGTGGCCGACCACGACAATCCCCTGATCATCGGCGTGCGCCTTGTCGTGCGGCTCGTCGGCGTTGGTTTCGCCAGCCAGGGCAGCGGTAGGGATCAGGGCGGCCGCCAGCGCGGCAAGGCTCAAGGGATGCTTCAACATGGGCGCCGTTTAGACGCTATGTTATACTATATCAAGATGGAATGCTGACCCAGTCGAAGTGGAGCAAGGCCGGAATGATAGGGATCAGCGGCGCGGTGGTCGCAGGCGGGGATTGGGTTGCAGCTGATCCAGCACGCCAATGAAATCTTCCAACCGGATGATGCGTTCAAACTGAAACCCCGCGCGCGCACCGGCGGTCCAGATCAGATGGGCCTCGATCTGCCCGACGATGGGCAGGCGGATCACGATGCGTTCGCCGCGCTGCAGGGCGATCGCCCCCTCGGTCATGAAGCCATGGGCCGAAATGTTGACGATATGCAGGCGTAGGTCGCCAAGCCGCCGGTGCTCACCAACGACTGTGTAATCGACCGGATGCCGGGTGGCCCGGCGCAGGTCGGTTACTGTCAATTGTGCACCCGCCGCCATGCCCGGATCGCCTCCATCCCGATTGATACAGGCGCTATTCTGCCGAAAATGGGCAAACAAAGAGTAAAGGGCGGTAAATCCAGCGTCACCAGAGAGTTAGGCCGGGCGCAGCACCCCGTGCTTCTTCTTGCCGGCCGACAGGCGCAGCTCGGCACCCCCCGGCAGATGCAGCGTTTCATCGGTCACGCTATCGCCATCAACCCGCGCGCCGCCGCCCGCGATCAGGCGCTTGGCTTCACCGCGGCTGGCTGCAAAGCCAATCCCGACCAGCGCATCGATCAGGCCGATGGGATCGGCCTGATCGATGCGCTGGTCGGG
>CAWUNP010000298.1:0-2785 GCA_963923805.1 uncultured Novosphingobium sp.
GCCAAGGCTGGCATGGCCCAGCAGTTCCTGCAACGATCGCAAATCGGCCCCGGCGCTGAGCAGGTGGGTGGCGAAGGAATGGCGAAGTGCGTGCGGCGTAGCCGTTTGCGGCAGGCCCAGCGCCTTGCGGGCCGATGCCATCGCCTTTTGCACCATGCCTTGCGACAGCGGGCCACCACGAGCGCCGCGGAACAATGGGGCATTACGCTCCAATGGCCAGGGGCATTGGGCCGCATAGTCCGCCACTGCAGCGGCAACCAGCGGCAGGATCGGCACGGCGCGCTGCTTGCCGCCTTTACCCGTTACGTGCAGCACATCGTCCAGCGGCAGTGCAGCACCGGTCAAACTGAGCGCTTCGGCAATGCGCAGCCCGGCACCATAGAGCAGCAGCAAGACGGCCCGATCCCTTGCACCGATCCATTCGATCGCCGCGTTTTCCTCCACCCCGGCAGCCAGGTTAACCGCTTCATCGGGAGTGACCGGGCGGGGCAGACCCTTCTTGACCCGCGGCCCGCGCATTCGGGGTGCCGTTGGATCTGCCAAGCCGGCCTGGGATCGGGCAAAGGCGACGAACCCCTTGAGTGCTGACAGCTCGCGCGCGGTTGACGCGTTGCCCAGCCCATCAAGTCGGCGGCGCGCCAGTTGCTGGCGCAAAGTGGAAGCGTCAATCCGGGCGAGGGCGGGCCACTCAGTCAGGCCCGTCGCCTCGATTAGCCGCTCGGCCGTGGCGACATAGGCCCGCACTGTGTGGGGCGAACGGCGGCGCGCCTGGGCCAGGTGATCGTGCCAGGCATTGAGGATCGCGCTGGCGCTCATGCTTCAACCAGCTCCGCCGGAACCAGCTCACCCAGCAGCGCATCGAGCAGGGGCATTCCGGCCTCGGTCACGCCAAGGCGTTCGCCATCCTGCCAGACCAGACCCTGCCGCAGGTAGAGCGCGGTCTTGCCCGGATCGAGCAGTTCGGTGGCGGCCAGTTTGAAGCGGGCGGCAAGCGCGGGCAGGGCAATCCCCTCGCGCAGCCGCAGCCCCATCAGCATCGCCTCGGCCGCCTGCTCGCGCAGACCGAGTTGGCGGCTTTCGGAAATGCCATTGCCATTGGCAGCAACGCCGGAAAGCCAGTTTTCCGGCTTCTTGTGCCGCACTGTCGCCATGCCGCCGCGCCGACCATGGGCGCCGGGCCCAATCCCGACATAATCCTGATAACGCCAATAGGTCAGGTTATGGCGGCTTTCTTCACCCAGGCGGGCATGGTTGCTGATCTCATACGCCGGCAGCCCCGCTGCGGCGGTCTGTTCGCGGGTCTGGGCAAACAGGTCGGCACAGACGTCATCGTCGAGTGGGGCGAACTCGCCCTTGCGGACCATGGTCTCGAACCGGGTGCCGGGTTCGATGGTCAGTTGGTAAAGTGACAGGTGCGAGGTGCCGAGATCGATGGCCTTGGCCAGCTCCTCCTTCCACTCCGCCGCGCTCTGGTTCGGGCGGGCGTAGATGAGGTCGATCGATACGCGCTCAAACACCTGCTGCGCCGTCTCAACCGCCTTAAGCCCCTCTTGTGCGTCGTGGAGCCGCCCCAGGAATTGCAGCGTCTGATCGTCCAGCGCCTGCAGGCCCAGCGAGGCCCGGTTGACCCCGGAAGCGGCGAGATCCGCGTAGTTTGCGGCCTCGACGGATGAAGGATTGCCTTCCAGCGTGATCTCGATGCCCGGTGCAAAGCCCCACAGCCGTTCAGCCTCCGCCAGCAACCTTGCAACCAGTGCCGGCGGCATCAGCGATGGAGTTCCGCCGCCGAAGAAAATGCTGTCCAGCGGCTCGCCTGCCGCCAGTTCGGCCTCGTGCCGCAAGTCCGCTAGAAGCGCAGTTTCCCAACCGGCGTGGTCAACGCTATCCCTGACATGGCTGTTGAAGTCGCAATAGGGGCACTTTGCGAGGCAGAACGGCCAGTGGATGTAGAGTGCGCGCGCCATAGTGCGGTCTTACCCGCCAAATTGCTCCGCGACCAGCTTGGCAAAGGCATCGGCGCGGTGACTGATCGCGTGCTTTTCTGCGGGGTCGTGTTCGGCAAAAGTGCGGGTATCGCCCAGCGGCACGAACACTGGGTCATAACCGAACCCCAGCGTCCCGCGCGGCGGCCAGGTCAGCGTGCCAATGGCGCGGCCTTCATAAACGGCGCTTTCGCCGTCGGGCCAGGCTATCGCAAGGACGCAGGCGAAATGGCAGGAACGGTCGGCCGCAGGTCCAAGTTCGCACAGCAGGCCTTCGACCTTGCCCATCGCCATATACCAGTCGCGCCCGGCGGTGCCTTCGAACCATTGGCGTTCGGCCCAGTCTGCGGTGTAGACGCCCGGGCGCCCACCCAGCGCATCGACGCAAAGGCCGGAATCGTCAGCGAGGGCGGGGAGACCCGAGGCTTCCGCTGCCGCCCGCGCCTTGATCAGGGCGTTCTCGACAAAGGTCGTGCCAGTCTCGGCCGGTTCCGCCAGCCCGAGCGAACCGGCGGAGATGCAGTTGATCCCATAGGGATCGAGCAGGGCGCCGATTTCCTTGAGCTTGCCTGCGTTATGCGTGGCAATCACCAGGGTTTCGGCGCCCAATCGCCGTGTCACTTGCCAACCGCCTTGTCCTGCGCTGCGAAGATTGCATCGCAGCCAATCCGGGCGAGGCGGAGCAGGCGGAGCAGGCCTTCCTCGTCGTAGGTCGCGCCCTCGGCGGTGGCCTGCACCTCGGCGATCGAGCCGCCTTCGATCAGCACGAAGTTGGCATCGGCATCGGCGGAGCTGTCCTCGAT
>CAWUNP010000299.1:0-2773 GCA_963923805.1 uncultured Novosphingobium sp.
GGTAAACCTTATCGACCACCAGCCACCTCCGCGATCTCGGCCAGGTGCTGGATCTGGTCGGCCATCGGCAGGAACGATCCGGTAAAGCTGTTTTCCGCCAGCTTGATGATCTCCGCCTCGGTCAGGTCCAGCGCATCGGCAATCGCGCGGAAGTTGTCGTTGATATAGCCCCCGAAATAGGCCGGGTCGTCGGAATTGACGGTGGCCTTCAGCCCCAGCTCCAGCATCTTGCGCACCGGGCTCTGGCCAATGTCCTTGATCACGCAGAGCCGCAGGTTGGAGAGCGGGCAAACCGTCAGTGTCAGCCCCTCCTCCGCGATCCGGCGGACCAGGGCGGGATCTTCCAGCGCGCGGTTGCCATGGTCGATCCGCTCGACCTCCAGCAGGTCCAGCGCTTCGTGGACATATTCGGGCGGGCCTTCCTCACCGGCATGGGCGGTCACATGCAGCCCCAGCTCGCGCGCCTTGGCAAAGACCTGTTGGAACTTGCTCGGCGGGTGGCCCACCTCGGACGAATCCAGCCCGACACCATGGATGCGGTGGAGGTGCGGCCCAGCCTGTTCCAGCGTTGCGAAGGCCGCTTCCTCGCTCAGATGGCGCAGGAAGCACATGATCAGGCGGTAACTGATGCCTAGGTGCATCTCGCCGTCCTTCAGCGCCCGCTCGATGCCGTTGAGTACCGTTTCAAATTCGACGCCGCGTTCGGTGTGGCCCTGCGGATCGAAGAAGATTTCAACGTGGCGCACGGTGTCTTCCGCCGCGCGTTCCAGATAGGCCCAGGTCAGGTCATAGAAATCCTGCTCGGTCAGCAGCACCGACATGCCCTGGTAATAGATGTCCAGAAAGTCCTGCAGGTTCGAGAAGGAATAGGCCGCCCGCACCGCCTCGACCGAATCGAACGGGATTGAAACCCCGTTGCGCTGCGCCAGGGCAAACAGCAGCTCCGGCTCCAGCGAGCCTTCGATGTGGAGATGAAGCTCAGCCTTGGGCAAGCGGGCGATCAATGCATTGCGCGCGGGATTCGACATGGGCTGACGCTTAACCGGCACGGCTCCCCGGTCAACAGTTGCCCTGCGTTCCAGTTCCGTTCTATCGCGGAAGACGTGACTGCCGCCCTGCCCTTGCCCGCGATTCACGCCAGCCATTCCGGCTGCTGGCTGCGCGATGGCCACGGCACCACCCGCGCCACCGGCAAGGGCGAGGCGATCATTGCCGCTGCCGATACGCCGCTGCTGATGCTCAACGCCCCGCTGGTTGCAACGCGGCTGGGCTATCCGGACCTGTCCGGTCTCGATCTGCTCGAACTGTTCGCTTTCATCCACCCGGCGCAGTTCATGGTGCCGACGGCGAAGGGGCTGGCCCATGTGCTCGATCTGCCAGAGCCTGAGGGTGACGATGGCGTACCCGCCCTTCTCCAGACCGCAGCCGAAACCCTGCTTGCCACCTGCTCCGATCCCGCCTGGCAGGAACGCGAAGGCGCCTGGAGCGCGCTCCAGAACCTGACCCGCCTGCGCTGGCCCTGGGCGCCCTTGCTGGCGGCGCGGCTGGCGGCCCCGGCCAAGGCGGAGCGCTGGCTCTTCGCGCGGCTGCCCGAATGGGAGGAAGCGCCTGAACGGCCGCAACCCGCGCAGGTTACCTTGCCCGCTGAAGCCATCAGCCAGCGGCTGGGCCAACTCACCGGCAGCGATGCCGAAGCCCGCCCCGCGCAGGTTGCCTATGCCAGCGAGGCCGGTGAAGTGTTCGCCCCGCGCCGCCGCGAAGGCCTGCCGCACGTGCTGCTGGCGCAGGCTGGCACCGGGATCGGCAAGACCTTGGGCTACCTGGCCCCGGCCTCGCTCTGGGCCGAGCAATCGGGCGGGACGGTCTGGGTATCAACCTATACCAAGGCCCTGCAACGCCAGCTGCGCCGCGAAAGCAGGCGCGCCTGGCCGGCCCAGCGCGGCAACGGCACGCAGCCGGTGGTCGTGCGCAAGGGTCGCGAAAATTACCTTTGTTTGCTGAATCTTGAAGATGCCTTGCAAGGTGGTTTCGCAGGTCGAGCGGCGATCATGGCACAGCTTGTGGCGCGCTGGGCGGCCTATAGCCAGGACGGCGATATGATCGGCGGAGACCTGCCCGGCTGGCTCGGCACCCTGTTCCGCCAGCGCGGGATCAAGGCGCTGACCGACCAGCGCGGCGAATGCGTCTATGCCGGCTGCCCGCATTACCGGAAGTGCTTCATCGAACGCGCCGCCCGCGCCTCGGCCCAGGCCGATCTGGTGATTGCCAACCATGCCCTGGTCATGGTCAACGCCGCGCGCGGCCGGGATCACGCCCAAAGCCCGACGCGGCTGGTGTTCGATGAAGGCCACCACGTGTTCGAAGCAGCGGATTCGACCTTTGCCGCCGCCCTGACCGGGGCCGAAACGATCGAACTGCGCCGCTGGGTAATCGGCCCGGAACGCGGCTCAAAAGGACGGCGCCGCGGCCTTGCGGCGCGGCTGGCCGATGTTGCGAGTTACGACGAGGCCGGCGGCAAGGCCATCGCCGCGGCCCGCCATGCCGCGGAAGCCCTTCCCGGCGACGGCTGGCTGCAGCGCCTGTCCGAAAACGCCCCCTCTGGCCCGCTGGAAGAGCTGCTCGCGGCAGTCCGCGCCACGGTCTATGCCCGTGATGAAAGTGGCGGACAGGAAGCGGGTTACGGGCTGGAAACCGAAGCCGCGCAGCTTGATGGGGCCTTCGTTGAACGGGCGCAAGCCGCGCAGGAGGCGCTGGCGGAACTGCGTGTCCCCCT
>CAWUNP010000300.1:0-2771 GCA_963923805.1 uncultured Novosphingobium sp.
GGCCTTGATCACGCCGGTAATGACGTCGACCGAGGGGCGCTGTGTGGCCATGATCAGGTGGATCCCGGCGGCGCGGCTCTTTTGCGACAGGCGCTGGATCAGCACTTCGACTTCCTTGCCGACCGTCACCATCAGGTCGGCCAGCTCGTCGACGATCACCACGATCTGCGGCAGGACCGGGTAGTCGAGCTGGTGCTCTTCATAAAGCTCCTCGCCCGTCTCGGGATCGAAGCCGATCTGGATGCGGCGGCCCAGCGGCTTGCCCCGGGCGATCGCCGCCTTCACCTTCTCGTTGAAGCCGGCCAGATTGCGGACCGAGATCTCGCTCATCATCCGGTAGCGACGTTCCATCTCCTCAACCGCCCACTTGAGCGCGCGCACGGCCTTGGCCGGCTCGGTCACCACGGGGGAGAGCAGGTGCGGGATGTCATCGTAGGACTTGAGTTCCAGCACCTTGGGATCGACCAGGATCAGGCGGCACTGCGCCGGGGTCAGCCGGTAGAGCAGCGAAAGCAGGATCGTGTTGAGCCCGACCGACTTGCCCGAACCGGTGGTGCCGGCGACCAGCAGGTGCGGCATGGTGGCGAGGTCCGCCACGACAGGTTCGCCGGCGATATCCTTGCCCAGGATGATCGGCAGCATGCCCTTCGATCCGGCAAAGGCCTCGCTGGCGACCATCTCCTTGAAGCTGACCATCTGCCGGTCGGCATTGGGCAGCTCGATCCCCATCACGGTGCGCCCCGGGATGGGCGAGACGCGGGCCGAGATCGCGCTCATGTTGCGGGCAATATCATCGGCCAGGCCAACCACGCGGCTGGCCTTGATGCCGGGGGCCGGTTCCAGTTCGTACATGGTGACCACGGGGCCAGTGCGGACTGCGGTGATCTCACCCTTGACGTTAAAGTCATCCAGCACGGTCTCAAGCAGCCGGGCATTGCGCTCCAGCGCCAGCTTGTCGATCTTCTGCTTCGAATGCGGCGGCGGATCGTTGAGCAGGTCGAGCGAGGGCAGTTCGAAGTTGTCGAACAGATCGCCCTGCTTGCCCGACGTGGCGAGCTGCGCCGCCTTGGCCGGGCGGTTGGGATCGGTGATGACCGGCGGCTTGCGCGGCGGTTCGTCAGCGCTGACAGGTGACGGGCGCGGCTCGACCGCGGCCTTGGCCACGGGCTTCACCGCGATCACGCCATCGCTGGCATTCGCCGGTTCGCGGCGCAGGAAGGCCGGCAGGGTCAGCAGGCTGCCCCAGTCCAGCGCAAAGACCCGCGCGGCCAGCATCGAGCCGCCAGCCAGGCAAGCCAGCCCGGCGGCTAGGATCGCCCAGAACTGCCCCCCCTGCGGCAGGAGCGCGGCCAGCGCCTCGATCGCGCGGGCGCCCAGCAGCCCGCTGATCCCGCCCATGCCGGCCGGCAAGGAGCCACCCGGGCCAGTAAAGACCAGCGCCATGACCGTGCCCAGCAGGACCATGGCCAGCAGCAGCACGCCAATTGGCCGCCACCAGGCATGATCGGTGTGAGGCAGGTCTTCATCTTCCTCCTCGACCAGGCGCCACAGCTTGCGTGCACCGACATAGAGCAGCGGCAGAAACAGCGCCGAAATCGGGCCGAACAGGAACAGGACGCGCTCTGCCACCCAGGCACCGGGCAGGCCCATCCAGTTGGCCGGCGGTCCTCCCGCGGCGGTCGACCAGGATGGGTCGGTCTGGTGATAGCTGACCATCGCCAGGGCCAGGAACACCATGCCGCAAAGCAGCAGACCCGCGCCGCCGATCTCGCCCGCGCGGCGCAAGGCCCGGCGCAAGGTTGCGCGCCAGTTGACCTGCGCGCCGCGGCTTCCCGCGTTGACTGCCCCTGTAGCCATTATGCTTCCCTTCGTTCAGCGCGCTTAATGCGCCTGCCGGTGACTCCGCGTCAAGAATCCTTGGGATTCGGGCGAGTCGCTTTACCGTAAAAAGGCGTCGATAGCGGCCCAGCGCGGCCACTTCAGGCGGCGGTTGGTCGTGCGGTTCATCCCGCCCAGCGCGATGACCGGCGCGGGCGCGCGGCGGGCCAGCAAGCGGAAGCGCAGTGGCCCCAGCAGCTTGCCGTCCGGATGGGACCGGGTGGGAAAGACCGGCGACAGCATGATCGCACTGGCCCCTGCCGCCTCGCGCAGTTCGCGCAGCGAATGGGCAGTGGCCAAGGTGGCGTGGCGATGGCTGCCATAGGAACCGCCGGCCCCCCACCGCCGCGCTTCGGCGGCCGTGCCTGACAGGATCACCGCAATCCCGCGTGCCCGCGCGATCCGCGCCAAAGCGTCAAACCGGGTCCGGCGCTCGGGCTCTGGCAGGTGGTAATGGCGGAAGACCAAGCCGCTGCCGCGCGGCAGGCGCTTCAACACGCGTTCCAGCACGGCATCGTTGCGCGCATCGCTGAGCAGCCAGATGTTCGGGAGGGGCTTCAATCGCGGCACGGCATCGCTATAGCACCGCGCCATGACTGATCCAGCCACCGCGCTCGCCGAGATCCACGCCCGCATCGCCCGCACCGCGCAGATTGCCGGTCGCAAGTCCGATGAGGTGACGCTGGTTGCCGTCAGCAAGACCCATCCGGCCGAGCGGATCGCGCCGCTGATCGCCGCCGGGCAGCGCGTCTTCGGCGAGAACCGCGTGCAGGAAGCGGCGGAAAAGTGGCCTGCCCTGCGCGAAGCCCATCCGGACATCGCGCTTCACCTCGTCGGTCAGCTCCAATCGAACAAGGCTGACGATGCCGTGCGGCTGTTTGACTGCATCCATT
>CAWUNP010000301.1:0-2764 GCA_963923805.1 uncultured Novosphingobium sp.
TTTCTCCCTCGTCAGGGCGGTCAGGGCCGCCGCGCTCGCGGCCTTCATCCTCGTCGCGCTCATCGTCTTCGTCTTCGTCGACGATGTCGGCCAGGTCATCATCGTCTTCCAGCGCGATCGGCTCAAACTTGGGGACGAACTCCGGGCGCGGGCCAGACGAGGCAACGCGCATCTTGGCGCCCTCGTTCTCACCTTCCGGGAGAACTTCGACGCGGACACCATAGCGTTCCTCGATCTCAGCAAGATCGGCGCGCTTGGCATTGAGCAGATAGATCGCCGCTTCAGTGCTGGCGAAGAGCGAAATGATCGATCCCTTGCCCTTGGCGGCTTCATCCTCGATCAGGCGCAGGGCCGAAAGGCCGGCGCTCGATGCGGTGCGGACCAGCCCCGTGCCATCGCAGTGCGGGCATTCGCGGGTGGTGGCTTCGAGCACGCCGGTACGCAGGCGCTGGCGGCTCATTTCCATCAGGCCGAAGCTGGAGATGCGGCCAACCTGGATGCGGGCGCGATCATTCTTGAGCGCGTCCTTCATGGCCTTCTCGACCTTGCGGACGTTCGAGCCATATTCCATGTCGATAAAGTCGATCACGACCAGCCCGGCCATGTCGCGCAGGCGCAACTGGCGGGCGATTTCGCGGGCGGCTTCAAGGTTGGTATTGAGCGCGGTCGCTTCGATGCCGTGTTCCTTGGTGGAACGGCCCGAGTTGATGTCGATCGAAACCAGCGCTTCGGTCGGGTTGATGACGATATAGCCGCCGCTCTTCAGCTGGACGACCGGATCATACATCGCGGTCAGCTGGTCTTCGGCGCCATAGCGCTGGAACAGCGGCACCGGATCGGCATACTGCTTCACCCGCTTGGCGTGGCTCGGCATCAGCATCTTCATGAAATCGCGGGCAAGGCGGTAGCCATGCTCACCCTCAACCACGACTTCCTCGATCTCGCGGTTGTAGATGTCGCGGATCGCACGCTTGATCAGATCGCTATCCGAATGAATCAGCGCCGGGGCGGTGCTCTTCAGCGTGGTCTCGCGGATATCGTCCCACAGGCGGGCGAGATAATCGAAGTCCCGCTTGATCTCGGTCTTGGTGCGCTGCAGGCCGGCAGTGCGGACGATGCAGCCCATGGCCTTGGGCAGGTCCATTTCGGCGATGATCGACTTCAGCCGCTTGCGGTCAGCAGCCGAGCTGATCTTGCGGCTGATGCCGCCGCCATGGCTCGAATTCGGCATGAGCACGCAATAGCGACCAGCCAGGCTGAGATAGGTGGTAAGGGCGGCGCCCTTGTTGCCGCGTTCTTCCTTGACGACCTGGACCAGCAGCACCTGGCGGCGCTGGATCACGTCCTGGATCTTGTAGCGACGGCGCAGCGCCATACGCTTGGCGCGGATCTCGTCGGCTTCCTTGGCCTTGCCGCGCCCCTGGCCCTGACGGCGCCGGCCCCGGCCGCGACCTCGGCGTTCTTCGGCGCCTTCGGCTTCGGCGGCTTCTTCGCCTTCATGATCGAAGGCGTTGTCGATCTGGCCATCCTCGATGGTTGCGACTTCGTCCTTCTCGTCAGTATCGACTTCAGTCACGCCGTGATCGTCATCGGCGTGGTAGGAATCGTGGCTGGTCCCGGCGAGATCATCCGCCAGGGTCTCACCCAGTTCGTCGTCGCCGACGAAATCTTCCTCGCCCTCGGCAATGGCGCGCAGGGCGGCCTCTTCTTCGGCGTGAGCAGCTTCTTCCGCCAGCAGGGCCTCACGGTCCTCCTTGGGAATCTGGTAGTAGTCCGGGTGGATTTCGCTGAAGGCCAGGAACCCATGGCGATTGCCGCCGAAGTCCACGAATGCGGCCTGCAGCGAGGGTTCAACCCGCGTAACCTTGGCTAGGTAGATATTGCCCTTGATCTGCTTGTGTTCAGCAGATTCAAAGTCGAATTCCTCAATCCGGTTGCCCTTGAGCACCGCCACCCGGGTTTCTTCCTGGTGGCGCGCATCGATTAGCATGCGCATTGTCATCTATAATTCTCCGTGCGCGCCATGCCGCGCCGAACCTTGCAAGGTTCCGGCTGGCTGGAATGGCGCGTTCTTGTACGAAACGGCCGCGCGCCCAGGGACGGATCCCGCTGAGGCAAACGGCTGTATGGGAATTGCCGGGTGCAGCAGTGCGGCCGGCGGCGTGTTGTGTGTCTGCGGTAAGGATCAGGCGCGGAGAAGTTTCAGGCGCCGGTCGCCGCGCCGCCACGGCCACGGCCCGATCGGGCAGGGACTCGGCAGGCAACGAACCAATTCTCATTACGGCATCAACCTGTACATCCGGGCGAGCCCGGGATTCGGGGCGAAAACTGCCCGCAGACTGGTTAACAAGTAGTGCCTCGTGGCAATACGAGTGAACCGCGCGGGTATCGCACGCCGCGTGCCTAGCACCATGGAGCATTGGCGGCAAGGGCGGTGGCAACACGATTGCTGATTCAACAGGACCATTGCCCTTGCCGATGACCTTGGTTAGCAGGACGCCGTGATGCGGCGCGGTGCCTTGATCTTTGGGCTTTTTATGGCTCCGCTGCTGGTCTTTGCGGGCATGGTTGCGGCCGACCGCACCTTTGGCGCGCCGGGGCGTGGCTGGGGCTACGTGGTTCAGGTCAACTTGCCAGGCGATGAGGCGCGCCAGGGCCTGCCCGAAATTGAAGGTCCGCAGGATGCCGGTCGACCGCTGGTGGTGATTGACGCCGGGCATGGCGGCAAGGATCCCGGGGCAGGGGCAGGGACCCTGCGGGAAAA
>CAWUNP010000302.1:0-2747 GCA_963923805.1 uncultured Novosphingobium sp.
CCCCTGCCTTGCCATCGTCGGTGCGCGCAATGCCTCGGCGGCAGCGGTCAAATTGGCGCGGATGTTCGCCGGGGAACTGGCAGAGGCTGGCTTCGTGGTCGTGTCTGGTCTGGCTCGTGGCATCGATGGTGCGGCGCATCAGGCCAGCCTGTCCGGCGGCACGATTGGCGTGATCGCCAGCGGGATCGAGATTGCCTATCCGCCAGAGCACGCCGAATTGCAGGAAACAATTGCCACCCAAGGCCTGCTACTGGCCGAACAGCCTCCCGGGACCGAGCCGCTGGCCCGGCACTTCCCGGCCCGCAACCGGATCATCGCCGGGCTTGCCGCGGGAACGCTGATCGTTGAGGCCGCGCCAAAATCCGGATCGCTGATCACCGCCCGGCTGGCGGGTGAGGCCGGGCGCGAAGTGATGGCTGTGCCGGGCTCTCCGCTCGATAGCCGATCGCAGGGCTGCAACCAGCTGATCCGCGATGGTGCCACTCTGGTCCAGCGGACCGAGGACGTAATCGAACTGCTGACCAGCTTTCAGGGGCAGCCGCGATCGGTGCTGCGCGAGGCGCCCTTCGATTGGTCCGTGATTGAAGACTCCGCCGATCCGGTCGATATCGCCGGATTGCTGACCACCGCCCCGGTTTCGGTGGATGAACTCGTCCGCCAAAGCGGCGCGGCAGCCGGGGCGGTGCAGCTGGCCCTGCTGGAACTGGAACTGGTCGGCGGTCTGGTGCGCCACGCCGGTGGCCGTGTCAGCCGGGCTTGAGCGGTATTGGCTGATCGCCCCTTGACGATTGCCCCCGCTGCTCCCCACCCTCGCGCGTACGTATACGCGTAAGGATTGCAACCACCGTCATGCAGCTTGTCATCGTTGAATCCCCCGCCAAGGCCAAGACCATCGAGAAGTATCTGGGCAAGGACTTCACGGTCCTCGCTTCCTATGGTCACATCCGCGACCTGCCGCCCAAGGATGGCTCGGTCCGCCCCGATGAAGACTTCGCGATGGACTGGGAGCCCTATGGCGACAAGGCCAGCCGGCTCAAGGCCATCACCGATGCGGCCAAGTCGGCCGATCGCCTGATCCTCGCGACTGACCCTGACCGCGAAGGTGAGGCGATTTCCTGGCACGTGCGCGAGCTGCTGGCGAAGAAGAAGGCGCTGCCCAAGGAGGTTGAGCGCGTCACCTTCAATGCGATCACCAAGGACGTGATCCTGGCGGCGATGAAAGCGCCGCGTGAACTCGATCAGGACCTGATCGACGCCTATCTGGCCCGCCGCGCGCTGGATTACCTGTTCGGCTTCACGCTTTCGCCGGTGTTGTGGCGCAAGCTGCCCGGCGCCAAGAGCGCGGGCCGCGTCCAGTCGGTCGCGCTGCGCCTGATCTGTCAGCGCGAGCATGAGATCGAGCTGTTCAAGCCGCAGGAATACTGGTCGGTGGCGGCCCAGCTGGAGCATGATGGCACCGCCTTCACCGCCCGGCTGGTCAAGTTCGATGGCGAAAAGCTGGAAAAGCTCAGCCTGGGGGACAAGGGCAGTGCCGACCGCGCCAAGGCCGCGGTTGAGGGCGGAGCCTTCCGGGTTGAGGAAGTCGATACCCGGCCAACCCGCCGCAACCCGTGGCCGCCGTTCACTACCTCAACCCTGCAGATGGAAGCTGCGCGCAAGCTGGGCTTCTCTGCCGCCCATACCATGCGCGTGGCGCAAACGCTCTATGAGGCCGGCGCGATCACCTATATGCGGACCGATGGCGTGCAGATGGATCCCAGCGCCATTTCGGCGGCGCGCAAGGCAATCAGTAATCGCTTTAATAATGGCCATTATCTATCTGAAAAACCGCGTCATTATGAAACAAAAGCCAAGAACGCACAGGAAGCCCACGAGGCGATCCGCCCGACCGATTTCGGCCGTGACCACTTCGGCAGCGGCGATGAAGCACGGCTTTACGAGCTGATCTGGAAGCGCGCGATCGCCAGCCAGATGGCCAGCGCCAATATCGAGCGCACCACGGTTACCCTGCGCGATGGCACGGGCCAGCACGAGCTGCGCGCCACGGGGCAGGTCGTGAAGTTCCCGGGCTTCCTGGCGGTTTATGACGAAACGCTCGACCAGAAGCCGGGCGAGGATGAGGACGACAGCGGCCTGCTGCCGGTGATGGCCAAGGGAGACAGCCCGGCCAAGCACAAGGTGGAGGCCAACCAGCACTTCACCCAGCCGCCGCCGCGCTATTCGGAAGCAACGCTGGTCAAGCGGCTGGAAGAGCTCGGGATCGGCCGTCCTTCGACCTATGCCGCGACGATCCAGGTGCTGAAGGATCGCAACTATGTTCGAACGGAGAAAAATCGTTTCTTTGCAGAGGAATCTGGCAGACTTCTTACAGCATTTCTGGAACGTTTCTTCCCCCGCTATGTCGCTTATGACTTTACCGCCGGGATGGAAGAAGAGCTGGATGATGTTTCGGGCGGCCGGGCTGAATGGAAGGCCGTGCTGGCCCAATTCTGGAAGGACTTCAAACCCAAGTCGGACGAGGTGATGGGCCAGAAGCCTTCGGAAGTGACCGAGGCGCTGGACGAATACCTGTCAGACTACCTCTTCCCGGCGCAGGAAGACGGCGGCGATCCGCGCAAGTGCCCCAATTGCGGCACGGGCCGCTTGGCGCTGCGCGGCGGGCGGTTCGGGGCCTTCGTGGCCTGCTCAAACTATCCGGAATGCAAGTTCACCCGCAAGTTCGCCCAGCCGGGCGGCGCAGGCAGCGA
>CAWUNP010000303.1:0-2741 GCA_963923805.1 uncultured Novosphingobium sp.
GGGTAGCCATGGGGGGGTCCTTTTGGCGTTACTGACAATGATGTAACTTAATCGAACGATTAAATCCATCCCCCAAGCTCGCGCCGCACCAGCGCCTCGAGCATGGCCATCCCCGCTTGCGACGTATTAAGACAATCCAGCGCGGCAAATTCAAGCCCCCCGGCTTCTTCGAACACTTCGCGGCCGCGGATCGCCAGTTCCTCGCGGGTTTCAAGGCAATCCGCCGAGAACCCTGGCGCGGCAATCGCCAGCCGCTTGACCCCGCCCTGGGCCAGCCGGGTCAGCGTCTCTTCGGTATAGGGCTCAAGCCACTTGGCCCGGCCAAAGCGCGACTGGAAGCTGGTCTCGATCCGCAACTCAGGAAAGTCGCTTCGCAGTGCCTCGCCCACCAGCCGTGCGGTCTTGCGGCACTGGCAATGGTAGGGATCCCCAAGATGCAGGGTCCGGTCCGGCATCCCGTGGAACGAGAGGAGCAGCACTTCCGGCACGAACGGCAGCGCCCGCAGCTGACGCGCCAGGTCATCGCGCAGCGCGGCGATGTGGAGCGGATCGTCATAATAGGGCGGCAGGGTGCGGGTGCTGGGCTGCCACCGCATGGCGGCCAGCTGGCGGCCCAATTCGTCGATTACCGTAGCGGTCGTCGCGCCCGAGTACTGCGGGTACAGCGGCGCGACGAGGATGCGTTCGCAACCCGCCGCCTTCATCTCGGCCAGCACTGCACCCATGGCCGGATTGCCATAGCGCATGGCCCAGCGCACCATGATCGCATCGCCCAGCTGCGCCTGGAGCGCTTCAGACTGCGCCTTGGTAATCGTCGCCAGCGGTGATCCGTCCGGTCCCCAGACCTGGGCATAGGCATGGGCAGACTTCTTCGGCCGGACATTGAGGATGATCCCGTTGAGGATCGGCCACCAGACCAGCTTCGGGATCTCAACCACGCGCGGATCGGACAGGAATTCCTTCAGGTAACGGCGGACAGCCTTGGGTGTTGGCGCGTCGGGCGTGCCAAGATTGACAAGCAGCACGCCAATACGCGGCGCGACAACAGGCGGGTGGCCAGCGGGCAGGGTCATCCAAGTTCCTCGGTAAGCGGAAGGGTATGCATGCGGGTCGAACCCGCGGAGAAAAGCGCATTGGCGATGGCCGGTGCGGCAACGGCCACGCCCAGTTCGCCGGGATCGAAGGGCGGTGCATCGCCTTCGATGAATTCGATCTCGATATCGGGGCAATCGGCCAGCAGCGGCAGCCCGAGGTGGTTCAGCCGGCCCGAAAGCGGCAGGCCATCGGCATAGGCAGTGCTTTGCCCGCGGGCCAGGCCCAGACCGAACAGCAGCCCGCCCTCAACCTGCTGCCGGGCAATATCGACGTTCACGACCCGCCCGATGTCGAGCACGGCCGTCAGCTTGTCGACCCGGATGCCACGCTCATCGCGGCGCGCCGAGGCGACCAGCGCGATGCGCCCCTCGCGGGCGTTCAGCGTCATGCGGTGGCAGGCCAGTCCCTGGCCCGATCCGCCGCTACCCCCACCCCATTGCGCCAGTGTCGCGGCGCGTTGCAGGCAATTGGCAAGGCGAATGTCCTGCCCCAGCATGGCCATGCGATAGGACAGGCCCTCACGCCCCGAACGGGCGGCCAGTTCATCGACAAAGGTCTCGATCAGGAAGCACCCCAGCGCCGCCGCATTGCCGCGCAGCCGCCCGGTCGATAGCGGGATCGCCACGGGAACGTGCTCAATCAGCAGATGCGGGATCGTGTAAGGCGGCAGGCAGCCCGCCAAGGCCAGCGGATCGACACGCGCTTGCGCGGCGCGGGCCGCCAGCGGATTGGCCCCGTCAAACGGTCGCGCCCCGAATTCGGCGGTTGTGCCCGGCATGGCCACCCGCACCTTGAGCGCCGCAAGCGACCCGTCGGCCGTGGTCTGGGCTGCCAGCACTGCCCGGGCCGGTGCCCGTGGCAGATCGCGGACCGCTTCCTGCCAGCGCGACCATGTCAGCTGCACCGGCCTGCCCACGGCGCGGGCGATGATCGCTGCCTCCACCGCATGGGGCGTTTCAAGCCGGGCATCAAAGCTGCCACCGGCCGGAACCGGATAGAGCACAACCTTGTCCAGCGCGCAGTCAAGCGCCGCGGCCACGGCCTTGCGCGTGGCCTGCGGTGCCTGGCTGGCCACCCACAGCTCGACCCGGTCCTGACTGACCCGCGCAGTCGCAGCGGCCGTTTCCAGCGGCGCGTGCAGCGCCGGAGCAACGCTGTAGAGCCGGGCATGGGCAAAGGGTGCCTGCAGCAGATCGGTATTGCCCTGTTCGGCCACGGCGCTGCCATCACCGCGGCGCAAGGCCGCATCGAGCAGCCGGTCAATCTCTGCACTGTCTGGTTTTTGCTGCGCAGCAAAATTGGGCGCGATCAGGGTCAAGGCGCGCTCGGCTGACCACCAGTCCTGCGCGACGGCGGCCAGCCAGTCCGGGCCTTCAACCAGGCGCAGCATGCCCTGCACGCGTGCAGCATTGGCTGCAGCATGGCTGCCCAGCTTTGCTGCACCTTGCGGGGCATGGCGGATCGCAGCAAAGACCATGTCGGGCAAACGGATGTCTCCGGCGAAGGCATAGCTGCCATCAACCTTCGCCGGCAGATCCAGCCGGGGATAGGCCGGACGAGCGCCGCCGGACTGGTCAACCGCCCGTTCTGCCGCCGGGGCTGGCCGGAGCACCGGCGGATCGGGCGGATCATAGGCAATCGCCGCG
>CAWUNP010000304.1:0-2740 GCA_963923805.1 uncultured Novosphingobium sp.
ATATCGAACTGCGCGGGCCGCGGCCCAAGCCGGGCTTTGCCCCGGTCGAGGCCGCTGTCGCCAAGCTGGCCAAGCGCGGCAAGGGGGAGGGGATTGCCGAATGGTGGCAGCGCGTGGCCGCGGTGCTGGGGCCGGTCCTGGCCCTGCCGGAGGACTGCGCGCTGGCCGAGGCGCTGGATGTGCTGGCCGCCGCCGGCGAGGCCCTGTGCGGGCCGCGGCTGTGGGGCGAGGCGGATGGCCGCGCGCTCGCCAGCTGGCTTGAGGAATTGCGCGATGCCGGAGCCGCCATTGGCACGCGGCTGACCCGCGCTGACCTGCCGCAAGTGCTGCGCGATGCGATGGACCGGGTGCCGGTGCGCCCGCCGTGGGGCGGCCACCCGCGCATCGCGATTTACGGCCTGCTTGAAGCGCGGATGAGCCGGGCGGATCTGGTGATCTGTGCGGGGCTGACCGAAGGCTCGTGGCCGGCCAGCCCTTCGCCCGAACCGCTGCTTCCGCCGGCCGTGCTGCGCGCGCTGGGGGTGCCAGCGGGCGAATTCCGCATTGGCCTGGCCGCGCATGACCTGGCCGGGGCGCTTGGTGCGCCGGAAGTGGTGTTGAGCTGGGCACTGCGCGATGAGGGCGGACCGGTGATCCCCAGTCGCTTCGTGCTGCGGGTTGAGGCGATGCTGGGCGATCTGGCCGAAGCCCACCGCGAACGCCGCGCCCTCGAACTGGCGCGCCTGATCGACCATGCCCAGCTGGAGCCGCCCTATCCGCAGCCCAAGCCCATGCCGAGCGCCAAGCAGCGCGATGTCGCGCTGGCGGTGACGGCGGTCGACCGGCTGCGCGGCGACCCCTATCAGTTCTATGCCCAGGCGATCCTGCGGCTGCGTGCGCTGGATGGGCTGGATGCCGATCCCAGTGCGGCCTGGCAGGGCACTGTGGTCCACAACGTGATGGAGCGCTGGCACAAGGCCGGTGGCCGCGCTGGCGAACTGTTGGCGATCGCTTCGGAAGAGCTGGCCGAGATGCAAGCCCATCCGGTTACCCGCAGTCTATGGTGGCCGCGGCTCGAACGGGCGCTACAATGGATCGATGCAAAAATCGCCAGGAATACTGGCGAGGGTCGGCAGGTGCTTGCCAGCGAAATCAAGGGCCATTTCCAGCTGGCCGGGGTGACGATCAAGGGCCGGGCCGACCGGATCGATCGCGGGACGGACGGCCAGCTGATCGTGGTCGATTACAAGACCGGCGCGCCGCCCAAGCCCAAGCAGGTAGAGAAGGGCTTCGCGCTGCAATTGGGCACCCTGGCGCTGATGGCAGCAGCGGGCGGGTTCGAAGGCATCGCCGGCGTGCCCAACGGTTTCGAGTACTGGTCCTTCGGCAAGAGCGACAAGAGCGAAACCGGCTTCGGCTATGATGATGAGCCGGTGCTGGAACCTCCGAAACGGTCCGGCATACCGCGCGACCAGTTCCTGAGCGAAACCGAGCGCTTCCTGCGCGAAGCGATTGATAAGTGGATCAAGGGCAATGAGCCGTTCACGGCGCGGCTCAATCCTGATCTGGCGGGCTACAATGATTATGACCAGCTGATGCGGCTGGACGAATGGCAGGCGCGCGGAGGGGCAGAGGGATGAGCCGGGTCTATCCGCTGACCGACGAACAGCGACCCGCGGTTGATCCGGGCGAAGTGGTCTGGCTCTCGGCCTCGGCCGGGACGGGCAAGACCCAGGTGCTCTCCGCCCGGGTGCTGCGGTTGCTGCTGGAAGAGGGCGTGCGGCCCGACCAGATCCTCTGCCTGACCTTCACCAAGGCCGGGGCGACCGAAATGGCCGCCCGCATTAACGAGGTGCTGGCGCGCTGGGTGCGGCTGGACAGCACCGCGCTGGCCAAGGACCTGCTGGCCATCGGCGCGGACCACGGCCCGGAAACGGTCGCCCGCGCGCGCAAGCTGTTCGCCGCCGTGCTCGATTGTCCGGGCGGCGGCCTCAGGATCGATACGATCCACGCCTTCGCCCAATGGCTGCTGGCGGCCTTCCCGAACGAGGCGGGGCTGCTGCCCGGCGTCAAGGCGATGGAGGACCGCGACCGCGACCTGCTGCTGCGCGAAGTGCTGGCCGAACTGTTGCTCATGGCCGAACGCGGCAACGATGCGGCGACGCTGGATGCCTTGGCGCAACTGTCGGTGCGGATGGGACCGGATAAGGTGCCCGCCTGGCTGCTGCGCTGCGCCGCCGCGCGCGAGGCGTGGGAAGGTGCCGCCGGTTGGCAACCGCCGATGCGCGATGGCGTGCTGCGCTTGCTGGGGCTGCCTGCCGATGCCGGTCCGGATGACCTCCTCGACCTGTGCAGCGATGGCGTGTTTGATACCGATGCGCTGCAATGCTGCCTGTCGGCTTATGGCGCCTGGGACACGGCAACCGGCCGCAAGGCTGCGGCCCTGATCCGCGACTGGCTGGAAAGCGGCCCGGCCGAGCGGCTGGCCAGCCTTGAAACGCTGCACAAGGAACTGTTCGGCCAGAAGGGGCAGGTCAAAAACCTGGCCCGGCTGACCCCGTTGGAGAGCAGCTTTGAGGAAGCGGCCTTTGCCGTGTTTGACAGCAGTCTGGCGGTGCAGGAACGCCGCGCGCTGCTCGATCTGGTCGATTTCCTCGTTCCCGCGCTGGAGGTGGGCCGCAAGTTTGCGCTGGCCTGGGAAGAGGCCAAGGCCCGCGCGGGCTATATCGATTTCGATGACCAGATCCGGCAGGCCGCCGCA
>CAWUNP010000305.1:0-2725 GCA_963923805.1 uncultured Novosphingobium sp.
ACCCGGTAGGGCACTTCCGCGCTGTCCGGTGCCGCGGCTTCCTGCGCGAACACCGCCGGCTCGGCCCGGAAAGTTTCAAGCGGCGGCAGCGACTTGGTCAATTCGGCATCCTGGCTGGCCGGAGCTGGCGCGTCGGCCGGCTGGGGCAGCTTGCGCTCAAACTCCTCGATCGATTCAAGTTTTTGCCCCAGCGCCGGATCATCGTCTGCAGAGACGGGCGGAACCGCATCCTCGAACTCGCGGTCGGTAATGATCGGCTCGTCAGCCGGTTTGGCCGGAGCTGCCTGGCTCTGGGCGCCGGCCGGGGTGGCAGGCGAACCGGCCATTGCCAGCCCGGCAAGTATGGCAACCAGGCCTGGCCTGACGGTAACGCTGCGCATCCAACACCCTCATTCTCGCCCGGATCGCATAACACCCCTGCCGCAATGGCAAAAGCCGGGCAGGGACAACATCGGTGGGCAATGTTCCGTTCCTTGCGCTTGCCGTGGGCATGGCGCCCTGCCTATGAGGATGGGCAAGACAGGAGACTGCAGCGAAATGGCCGGACTCGACCTTGAGCTGAGCGAACAGCAGGCACTGCTGCGCGATGCCGTAACCCGCCTGACCAGCCAGGTCGGAGCACCCGATTGGGCCGCGCTGACCGGGCAACTCGGACTGGGCGGACTGACCCTGCCAGAGGAGCAGGGCGGCTTTGGCGGCGGCGCGGTGGACGTGGCCGTGGTCATGGCCGCGCTTGGCCCCGCATTGGCCGGGGCGGATTGGCTCAGCCACGCCGCGGCCTGCGCCGCACTGGGCCAGGGTGCCGACCTCGCCAGCGGCGCAGCCCGCGCCGCGCTGGTCAGCCCGGCCACCGCCGCCAGCCTGCCCGAACCAAGGGACGGCAACCGGATTGACGGCACCGCCCGGCTGGTGGCCGGGGCCGCCCAGGCCAGCCACTTTGTCATCGCACTGGGAGACAGCCTGCTTTCGGTGCCGCGCGATGCAACGGGTCTGACCATCGAACCGGGCCAGCTCCACGATGGCTCGGCCGTGGCCGACCTGCACTTTGCCGCGGTCGCGGGCCAGCCGCTGGACGGCACCCCGGCCGCGCTTGACGCCATCGTCCGGTTGGGCCGCTGCGCCGAGGCGGTCGGCCTGATGCAGCAGATGCTGGCCGATACGGCTGACTATCTTGGCCAGCGCCGCCAGTTCGGCGCCCCGATCGCCAGCTTTCAGGCCCTGCGCCACCGGCTCGCTGACATGCAGCTGTCAGCCCTGCAGGCTCAGGCCCTGACCGAGGCCGCCATCACCTCCGGCGCGGCCAGTGATCTGCTGGCGGCCTGCATCGCGGTTCGCGATGCGGCGAAAACAGTCGGTGAAGGTGCGGTGCAGCTGCACGGCGCGATGGGCCTGACCGAAGAGCTCCGGCTGGGTGCGCGGTTCAAGCGGCTGCTGGTGATCGCGGCCGGGCTGGGCAGCGAGGCCGCGCTGCTGGGCGAATTTGCCGCTATCGCATAAACCTCAAGCGAGGATGAGCTTTACGATCAGGTCGCGCTGGATCTCGTTTGATCCGGCGTAGATGCTGGCGGCGCGATCGTTGAGATAGCGCGGCACGGCTACGGCCAGATCCGCCGGGGTCTGCCCGCTTGGCATGGCCCACGCAGCCTGCCCTTCGATGTCACAAGCCAGCAGGTCAATCCGCTGCATCGCCTCGGTGCCCAACACTTTCAGCACGGAGGCATAAAGCGCCGCGCTGCCGCCCGCGCCGCGCATCGCCTTCAGCTCCAGCGCCTGCAAGGCTCGCAGGTTCACCACTTCCTTTGCCAACCGCGCCGTGATCAGCGGATCAAGCCCGTCTCGCTGGCGCAGCCGGTTAAGGCGCTCGATCAATGGCGGCGCGTATTTTCCGCCGCGCTCAAAGGTCAACAGGTGCTTGGCAACGGTCCAGCCGTCGTTCTCCGCGCCCAGCCGGTTCGCCACCGGCACGCGCACATCATCGAAGAACACCTGGTTGAATTCGTGATCCCCCGCCAGGGTCCGGATCGGCTTTACCGTGATCCCGGGGCTGGCCATGTCGAGCAGCAGGAAGCTGATCCCGGCCTGCGGCTTGCCCTCGGTCGAGGTGCGGACCAGGCAGAACATCCGGTTGGCGAAATGGGCGTGAGTGGTCCAGATCTTCGAGCCGTTGAGCACGTAGTCATCGCCGTCCTGCACGGCCCGCAATTGCAGCGATGCCAGATCCGAGCCCGAGCCCGGCTCCGAAAAGCCCTGGCACCAATAGTCTTCGCCCGAAAGAATGCGCGGCAGGTAATGGGCCTGCTGCTCCGGCGTGCCGTAATGCATGATCACCGGGGCGACCATCTTGAGCCCCATCGGCGAAAGACTGGGCGCGCCTGCCCGCGCACATTCGGCCGCGAAGACATAGCACTGCATATCATCCCAGCCCGGACCACCGAACTGTGCGGGCCATTCGGGTGCCGCCCAGCCGCGCCGATGCAGGATCGCCTGCCACGGCAGCGAGATCGAGGGATCAACGAAGACGCTGGTCGTCCGCGCTGCGCCGTCGCTCAGTTCGGGGGTCAGTTCCGCTTCAAGGAACGAGCGGACTTCAGCCTGGAAAGCAGCGAGGGCGGCGTCTTGGGTCTGGATCATCCGGCGATCATGCCCAAGCACCGCCCCCTTGCCAAGGTGCCTCAGGCCGGGCGCCGGGCGTACCAGCCGAAGCCGGCGATGATGGCGTAGCAGA
>CAWUNP010000306.1:0-2699 GCA_963923805.1 uncultured Novosphingobium sp.
GTTTCAGCGCCAGGAAAAGCGGCAGGGCGACGATCCCGACCAGCCCGCTGCACCCCGTCACCACCAGACCGGCCAACAGGACATAGCGAAGCGCAAGGTCAAGTTTCCGCCAGCGTTCGTTTGCTGAACCGTGGTGCAGATGCAGCCGCCAGACCAGTCCCAGCCAGGCCAATCCCAGCACCCAGATCATCCCCAGCATCAGACCGTCAAGCCCAAGGCAGCCCTTGGCTGCCGCCAGGGTCAATCCGGTGGGCAAGGTTAGCACCAAGGCGCTGCGCGGCCCCATGTCAGTCGCCAGCAACAGGTCTAAAGCAGCCAGTCGCGCCGCCGGGCTCAGCGCCGGATTGCGAACCGCCCGTCCGCACAGGAAGGTGCCCAGATCGCCGCCAAGCCAGTAGACGGGGATCAGCACATGGGCAAAACGGGTCAGGATCAGCGCGAGCTCCATCGCCTTACCGCGCCTTGCCGAACAGGGCCAGCAACGCCGCACGGCGGTCGGCCTGACAATCGGTCGCAGAAAATGACGGCAATGATATGAAGTCGTGATATTTTCCAGCCATGTTCTGCGTCATATCATGCAGTGGATCGGCCGTGCTGGCCATCACCAGCATCGGGCAGCTCACCGCCGCAAGCCGGGCGGCAGCTTCCCAACGGAAGGCTGCATGATAGTTTCCGGCATAGCTTGCCCCGGCCTTGACCACTTCAAGAACCAGCGCACCAAGGTCCGCTGCAGGCGGCAAGCCGCCGCCGCGGCTGCTGCCAGGGCTGCGATCGAACCAAGGGAAAAACAGAAACTGGTCACGGCAAAACTGAAAGGCCCGGGCCAGATAACCACCGTCCAAATCCGGAATGAAGTCCGGTGCATAGTCCTGCAGGAACCGCGCCTGCGTATCCGGATCAAGCTGGGTGATACCTTCCAGGGCCAGACTGGTAACCCGCTCCGGCGCCAGCAGCGCCAGCTCGGTGGCAATTGCTGCCCCGGTATGCATCCCGTAAACATGGGCCGGCGGCAAATCGATCGCTTCGACAAAAGTCAGGATCGCCGATGCCAGATGGGTAATCGCACCCACTTCAATCGCAGTGCTGTCCCCATTGCCGGGGGTATCCGGGGCGATCACATGGTGATCGACCGCAAGTGCAGCGATGAGCCGCTCAAGCTGGCGTGAACTGCCGGGGCTGGCATGCAATAGCAGGACGACCGGCCCTTTCCCCGAACCGGCTTCGCGGTAGTGGATCTGGCCGTGCGGCAGATCGGCAAAGCGTCGGTAAATCCGATCAGGCGCCATCGATCACCTCCAGCAGCGCACCATCGGGGCTGCGCAAGACCCCGCACAGGCGGCCACCATAGGGCGCACCATCGCGCCGGACCGGGGGTGAGGCCCAATGCCCGGCAAGCTGCGCGATATCAGGATGGCGAATGGTCACCACGGCCACCCCGGGCGGCAAGGCACCGGGATGACAGGGCCGCACGGTCGCAGCAGCAGGATACTGATCAAATTCAAGTACGGTATCACCGGGCTGGCCGGCCGTGGCGATCAACGTTTTTGCCTCATCCGGCAGGGCAAAGGACCGGATCAGCATCGTGTACCGGATCGCCACCGGATCGCTTACGACCAGCCCCAGCACCTCGCGCGCCCAGACGACTGTGGCGGCGATATCGGCGCTGGCCAGAACCATGATGAAGGGACGATCGATAAATCCACGCGGCACCGGCAGGCCCAATGCGGAACCATCTTCCGGTATTTCGGTAAGATAAACAATCTCCTGATCAGGCCCCTCTACCTGCATGGGAATGACCATCTCGAACCCGTCGAGCGGCTTGGGCTGGCCGATCACCATAAAGGGTGATTGCGTCATCCGGGCGTGCACGACGCCAACATCCTGAACGCAGATCTCGGTCGCGGCCCAGCCATAGGTTCGTAGCGGCTCATAACCCGGCACGCGATCGCCTTCGACCAACCGCAAGAACGTGTCTGCGCCGCTGGCTGGTTGCAGCACGGCCGATGCCCTGCCGGCGCTGTCCGGTGCGCCCCAGGCGGCGGCCAGCTCAGCATCGAGCGGGCCTTGCGCGACCACCTGGTAATCAAACCACGCGGTGTACCGCGCGACAGCCGCATCCAGATCGGCAACAACATGGGTGGCGCAGGCCAGCAGGGTCATCCGATCACTCCTGTGCGCCGCAGTGCCGCCAGCACGTCTGGTTCCTGCTCGATCCCGGCCATCATCGCGGCAAGCGGCACGGCGCAACCCCCCAGCCCGGCGAAGTCGAGACACGCCTGCGCCTTGGCTTGCTGTTGCTCGGCAGTTAGTGGCCATTCCGGAGCGCCAAACTGGGCAGTCACCGCCTGTTCCAAGCGTCTGCCATCCTTCAGCCAGGCAATCAGCCGGGCCGGGACAAACGCCGACGGATCGGGATTGTCATCTGCAATCGCGCCAATCCGTTCGGCCAGAGCCAGCGTCTTGGCATCAGTCAGGCAATCGGGGGCGAAATCGGTCAGGCCAACGGTTCCACGGCGCAGGGTGACGGCGGCCAGATAGGGCAGACACAAGCGCGCATAGCCAGCGGCCATCTCCGCGTTAGCCGGGCGGCCGACGAGACGATGGATGAGCGGCGGCGCATGATATTCAAGCCGTTCGACCTGATCAGGACAGAGCCCATGCTCGGCCATCAGGCCTGTCTCTTATACACATCTGACGCT
>CAWUNP010000307.1:0-2697 GCA_963923805.1 uncultured Novosphingobium sp.
GCTGTACCTTACGAACCATTCGCAGGACGTGACGCTGATCCACCGCCGCGACAGTCTGCGGGCGGAAAAGATCCTGCAGGACCGCCTGCTTGCCCATCCCAACATCAAGGTGCTGTGGAACAAGGCGGTTGAGCGCTTCGTGGGTGAGGGCGGGCTGACCGGGGTCGAACTGAAGGACACGGTGACCGGCGAAACCATGGTCGAGCCGGCCGATGGCGCCTTCGTGGCGATCGGCCATGCTCCCGCGACTGAACTGTTCAAGGGCAAGCTCGAACTGGATAGCAGCGGCTACATCGTGGTTGAACCGGGCACGCCCAAGACGGCGATTCCCGGTGTGTTCGCTTGCGGTGACGTGATGGACCACACCTATCGTCAGGCCGTTACTGCGGCCGGCACCGGCTGCATGGCGGCGCTCGATGCAGAGCGGTTCGTCGGCAATCTGGAATTCGCCGCGCAGGCCTAAGCGAGACTTCGCAGGGCTGCCAGGATCTGGCCCTGCAGCCAGATCCGCGCTTGCGGTTCGACAAAGCTGTGGCTGGCGCCGGGGCAGGTCCGCAGGCGCGGGTCGGACCGATCCCATTGCGCCAGGAAGGCCTGTGCCGTCCGGTCATTTCCAGCGAGCAGGATGGTCGCAGGGCCATGAAAGCGCTTCAGGCCAATAGCCATTCTTGCGGCCAGCATATTTGGTGGGGCATCACCTCCGGCGGCTTTGGCCAGCGATTTTGCCAGCAGCGCCAGATCGACCTTCCCGGTAAGCAGACGCCAGAGCGCCGCCGGGTTGGCCAAGCGCCGGAGATAATGCTGGCGCAAGACCGATGGCGGCATGGGCAGCGAGGCGGACTGCGGCTGGGCGCCGGCATGGGGTTCCGCTTCGGGCTCTGGTTCGAAGGTCCAGGGGTTGGCCAGCACCATGGCGTCAATCCCCATGCCGTGGTTGAGCATCAGCGCGCTGGCCGCATCGCAATTGCCATAGGCGACGATCCTTTTGAGTGACGGAACATGGGCGCGAAACGCGGCAATGGCCGCCGCGATATCCTCTGCCGAATTGGCGAAACCGGCGTTCTCACCTTCGCTGTCACCCAGGCCGCGGCGATCAAAGCGGAAGGCGGGAAAGCCTGCGAGTGCGGCCTTTTCAGCGATCTGCCGCTGGCTGGACCACGGGCCAGAGCGCAGTTCATTGCCCCCGCTGACGATCAGCAGGCCAGTCCGCCCGGGCGCCGGATTGAGCGTGCCGACCAGGGTGCTGCCGGCGCAGCCAAAGGTGATATGCCGCCGGTTCATCCGCGGATCGCCATGGCCAGATAGGCGGCCAAGGCATCCGCCTGTCCGGCATCGGCAGCGGGCTCGGCGCGCAGCCACAGCGGGCTGCCGCCGATCAGGTCCTGCTCTATCTCGGCCAGCCCCGCAACCGGATGCGCAGCTTGCAACTGCTGGATCATGGCTGCGTCCAGTTGATAGCCCGCCAGTTCGATCCCGTGCTCCTGCGCCTCGATCAGCAGGCCTTCGCCGCTCTCTTCGCGCCCGGCCTCTTGGCTGGCAAGGATGCGGGCACGGATCAGGGTGCGCAGCAGGCTTGCCCCTTTCACCGGTCCATAGTGCCAGCCGGACAGCCCGGACGGCGCAACCAGTCCGCCCCCGCGCAGGGCCAGCACGTGCGTCGCCCCAAACTGGCTGGCGGCTACGCGCATTGCCTGTGTCCAATCAGGCAGGGTGATATCCGCCAGGCTTACGGTGCTTTCGTTGGTGCCGGGCAGATCGGGCAGAAAGCTGTCGATACCGCTGCCATCCAGCCGTCGCATCATATCGACGCACAAGCGCCGCAAGCGGTGGGCTTCATCAAGCAGGGCGGGAACAATCAGCAACCGGTGCGCCGCGCCGCGATCGAATGCCAGCGCATATTCGTTTACGCTGGTGCCATTGGGCAGGGGGCAGGGGTAGCTGCTTGGGATCACGCAGCTTTGCGCTTGGCCTCGGCAAAGGCGAGCAGGTTGCCGTAAGTTTCCAGCAATTCCCCGTCGACTTCGTCGTCGTCGATCACGATGTCGAGGCGGTCTTCCAGCTCGGTCAGCAGACCGGCAACCGCCATCGAATCCAGCTCCGGCAAATGGCCAAACAGGCCGGTATCGGCGTCAAACGCCTCCACCTGAGCGGGTTTGAGGCCGAGAACCTCTGCAAGAATACGCCGCAGAAGCTGATCAGTTTGGCTGCTCATGGGTCCCCCGTGGCGCGTGAATGCTAGAATTTCCGCGCCTCTAGCCATGGGACAGCCCTGCTGCAACCCTGCGTGCCACCTTGCGGGCGATCAAGGACCAGGTTCCCGGCCGCTCCGCCCGGAACGCCTCGATCCGGTAGCGCGGCCGAACCGCTGCCATCCAGTCGCGCTTGTAGCGGTCATCGCCGGTACCAAAGTCGACCAGATCCACGCGGTCCTGATCGATCACATGTTCCAGCAGGGCTGCTGTCAGCGTGGTTCCGGGCGAGAGGTCGCGGGCTGCTTCGGCGTGTGCCAGCTTGTGGATGAAGGCGGTGCCTGCCTCGACCGTCCAGAACTGCGCGGCAACCGGATGCCCACCGGCGCGGGCAATGCCAAGCCGAAGGCGGCCGGCTTCGCCTTCGCGTTCGGCAAAACGGCGCAGGAAATCGGGATTTCCTTCCGCCCCTTTCCAGCTTTGCGCATAGATGGCTTCGATCCCGCCG
>CAWUNP010000308.1:0-2695 GCA_963923805.1 uncultured Novosphingobium sp.
GCACCACGCGCCAGCGGCACCACCTTTTCCCGAAGTTTCATGATCGCCGGGCCCGAACAGGCGCACCGGATCAACCGCGGGACTACGTGTTCCTCATACCAGTTACCAACACCCACCTTAGCCCCCTCTTTTCATCCACGGTTTGCGCGGCCATGATGGCACAGATTGCTCAAGGGGAAGTTCGAATGCAAGTCTACCGCACGCCAGATGATCGATTTGCTAACCTGCCGGACTTCCCCTTTGCCCCGCACTATCACACCCTGAAGTCAGGCCTTCGGCTCCACTACCTTGACGAAGGACCGCGCGATGGGGCCCCGGTGCTGCTGCTCCACGGCGAACCGACCTGGTGCTACCTCTGGCGGCACATGATCCCCCTGCTGACCGCGCAGGGGTTCCGCGTGCTGTCGCCAGACCTTATCGGCTTTGGCCGTTCTGACAAGTTGCTGGGCAAGGCCAGCTACACCTATGGCGGCCAGGTGGCCTGGATCCGCGAATGGGTTGAGGCGCTTGACCTGAAGGGTATCACGCTTGGCTGCCAGGATTGGGGCTCGCTGATCGGGCTGCGTGTCGTGGCTGACCTGCCTGATCGCTTTGCCGCGGTCGCGCTGTCAAATGGCGGCCTGCCCGATGGGCAGGATGCACCGCGGGCATTCCGGATCTGGCGGGCATTTGCCAAATACAGCCCCGTGTTCCCGATTGGCGGGATCGTCAAGCGCGGCACCAAGCGCGCGCTGAGCGAAGCAGAAATCGCCGCTTACGATGCGCCCTTCCCGACCCGCGCCAGCAAGGCCGCAGCGCGGGCCTATCCCCCGCTGGTTCCGTTCAAGGGCAATGTTGCCGTGCCAGACCAGCTGCGGGCATGGGAAATCTTCCGTAAGTGGGAAAAGCCGTTCCTGTGCTGCTTCTCCGACGGCGACCCGATTACCCGCGGCGGTGATGCAGTATGGCTGGAGCGAGTGCCAGGAACCCGGCGCATGGCGCACCTGACCCTGAGCGGCGGTCATTTCGTGCAGGAAGATGATCCCGCCGGTTTCGCCACGGCGATTGCCACAGCCGCACGCAGTGCTGGTTAATAAAGGCCGATATTTCAGTAGACTTCCTATCCTGCAATCCTTTGTAACGATTGTTCAACGTCCCTGCGCTGCTATGCTGCGCGGCCATGGATACAAAGATTCGAGCTGCAGCCGATCCCTTGGCCTTGCCGCCCCTGACTGCCAAGCAGCGCGAGGTCATGGCGCTGGTTGCCGATAACCGGACCAGCAAGGAAATCGCGGGATTGCTGGGAATTTCCGAATCCGCCGTCAACCAGCGGATTGAACTGATCCGCGCCCGGCTTGGCGGGATCCCCCGCGGGGAGATGGCCCGGCTCTATCGCCAGCAGTTCATGCAGGAACCACCGACTGCCCCCAATTACCCGCAAACATGGGAAAAAATTCAGGTTCAATTAACCACGTCAGACGGCCAGAGCGAGAACGTGGAGGGTCCGTCCGGTGCCACTACTGCCCCATTGCAGTCAGGCAAGACCGGATCAGGGTCGCAACCTTCCCGTTGGCTCCTCCCGGCCGGGTTAGCCTGGCTCGGCCGGGAGGAGTTTTATGCAACGTTCGTCCGCTTCGTCCTGATCGGAACCTTGGGCCTGGCCGGGGTTGCCGCGGCAGCGGCCATCACCCAATTTGTCGGGCTATCGACCGGAAGCTGAAAAGCTGCACAGAGGTGCTTGCTCCTGCGCGCTGAATCGCTAGAGGGAAGCCAATGCGGCCACACCGCCGCGCAGCGACAGGTATCGACATGGCTACTTTCACGCTTCCTGCAAACAGCAAGATCACGGGCAAGGCCCAGCACCACAGGGCTGAAGGGGCCGCCCACGTGAAGAAGTTCACCGTTTACCGGTATGATCCGGATAGCGGCGAGAACCCGCGTTACGATACCTTTGAAATCGATCTCGACAGCTGCGGCCCGATGGTTCTCGACGCGCTGATCAAGATGAAGTCGGAGCAGGACCCCTCGCTCACCTTCCGCCGCTCGTGCCGCGAAGGCATCTGCGGTTCCTGCGCGATGAACATTAACGGCCGCAACGGCTTGGCCTGCACCACGGCAATCGAAGACCTCAAGGGTGACATCCGCATCACCCCGCTGCCGCACATGGAAGTGATCAAGGACCTGGTGCCTGACTTCACGCATTTCTATGCGCAGTACGCCTCGATCCGGCCGTGGCTGCAAACCGTCAGCACGACGCCTTCGGGCAAGGAGCGCCTCCAGTCGCCCGAACAGCGCGAAAAGCTGGACGGCCTTTATGAGTGCATCCTGTGCGCCTGCTGCTCGACCAGCTGCCCCAGCTATTGGTGGAACAGCGACAAGTTCCTGGGCCCGGCGATCCTGCTGCAGGCTTACCGCTGGCTGGCCGACAGCCGCGATGAAATGACCGGCGAACGCCTGGATGAGCTGGAAGATCCGTTCCGCCTCTATCGTTGCCACACGATCATGAACTGCGCGAACGTCTGCCCCAAGGGCCTGTCCCCGGCCCGCGCGATCGCCGAGATCAAGAAGATGCAAGCAGAGCGCCACGTCTAAGTGGTCGATCAGCGCGGCTTCATCTACGAACCTGATCCGGAAAATCCCGGCTGGCACCGTTGGGAGCTGGCCGACGATACCCGCTTTAACGCCCAGACCATGGGGCGCATGTTCTGTCTCTTAT
>CAWUNP010000309.1:0-2692 GCA_963923805.1 uncultured Novosphingobium sp.
GCAGGAACAGGGCTTCGTCTGCTCCGGCTGCGCCACAAGACCAGCGACCGCGAATTTTATGACGCCGGCCTGCGCACTGCCCGCGCAGCCGGAGCAGACGAAGCCCTGTTCCTGCGCGACGACGGCCTGCTGACCGAAGGCTGCATTACCAGCCTGTTCGTGGAACGCGATGGCCGCCTGCTGACCCCGCCGGCGCGGCTGGGCCTGCTGCCCGGTGTGCTGCGCCGTTCGCTGATCGAGGAAGGCCGCGCGGTGGAGGCCGAGCTGCGGATTGATGACCTGAAGGATGGCTTCCTGATCGGCAACGCGTTGCGCGGACTGGTCCCGGCCCGGCTCCTGCCGTGATCTCTGCAGCTCTTTCCCGGATCGCCGCGTCGCAAACTACGGCGATGACCGATCGCGCTGCCGCGCTCCGTGCCGAAGGCCGCGATATCATCTCGCTGTCGGTGGGTGAGCCGGACTTTGCCATGCCGGATCATGTGGCCGATGCGGTGCGCGCTGCGTTGGATGCGGGTGACACCAAATATACACCGGTCGCTGGCACCGCGCGGCTGCGCGCGGCCGCCGCGCTCCATTTTGCGCGCGACCTTGGGCTGTCTACCAGCCCAGACCGTGTGGTCGTCAGCGCCGGGGGCAAACAGGCGATCTTTCATGCGCTGCTGGCCACGCTCAACCCCGGTGATGAAGTGCTGATCCCCGCGCCGTGGTGGGTCAGCTATCCGGAAATTGCACGGTTCGCGGGGGCCGAGGTCGTGCCGCTCAAAACCACGGCAGCGGGTGGCTTCCGCATCTCCGCCGAGCAACTTGAAACGGCAATCACGCCGCGCACGCGCTGGCTCTTGCTCAACAGCCCCGGCAACCCCACCGGCGCGGTCTATTCGGACGCGGATCTCAAGGCGCTTGGCGCGGTTCTGGCCCGGCACCCGCAGGTGCTGGTGATGAGCGACGATATCTATGCCCCGCTGCGCTACACGCCCGGCACCCATGCAACGCTGGCTGTCTGCTGCCCGGATCTGGCCGAGCGCGTGCTGACCGTCTCGGGCGTTTCGAAGAGCCATGCCATGACCGGTCTGCGCATCGGCCTGGCCACCGGACCCGCATGGCTGATCGAGGCGATGGTGCGGCTGCAATCGCACTCCTCGGGCAACCCGGCCTCGTTAAGCCAAGCAGGCGCGGTTGCGGCACTGGAAGGGCCGCAGGATTTTCTGGCTGACTGGCGTGAGAGGTTCCGCGCGCGGCGCGACCTTTGCGTTGCGGCGATCAATCGCGTAGCGGGGCTTTCCACCCCCGTTCCTGACGGCGCGTTCTACTGCATGGTCGATGCCGCGCCGCTGCAGGACCGGTTCGGCGATGATCAGGCGCTGTGCTTGCACCTGCTGGAACATGGCGTGGCGGTGGTTGCCGCTTCGGCCTTTGGGGGGGAATTCGGCTTCCGGATCAGCTTCGCCACTGACGAGGATCGATTGACGGAAGCGCTGCGGCGCATTGCAAAGGCGCTGACATGACCCACAATCAGGCACCCACCTCCGCTCGTGCTGAGCCTGTCGAAGCACCCGCACAGCAGTGCCACTACCGCATGGGCCTTCGACAAGCTCAGGCTGAGCGGGATCGGGAGGCATGCGCGTGAAACCGATTGATGTCTTGTTCGAAGATGGCGAAGCGCTGGTGATCGACAAGCCCGCGCGCCTGCCGATCGAGCGCCCGCGCGCCGGCGGGGCCTGTCTGGAAGACCGCGCGGCGGAGTTCCGGCTGGGCTTTGCCCGGTCGCCCGTGCCGGTCCACCGGCTGGATACCGACACCTCGGGTTGCCTGTTGCTGGCGCGCAACCCCAAGGCGCTCAAGCGGCTGAACGCCGCCTTCGAGGCACGGCAGGTGGAGAAGGTCTATCTGGGTGTCGTAGCCGGTGCGGTTGCAGGCGATGAAGGCACGATCGAACTGTCGCTCACTAAGATCAGCAGCGCCGAAAATGGCTGGCGGATGATCCCGGCGAAGAAAGGCAAACCGTCGGTCACGCACTGGCGCAAACTGGCCGAGCGTGATGGCCTGACCCTGGTCGAATTCCGTCCGGAAACCGGCCGCACCCACCAGATCCGTGTCCATGCGCTGGCGGGGCTGGGTGCGCCATTGTTGGGCGATCCGGTCTATGGCGCGGGGCCGGCAAAGAACGCTACGCGGACCATGCTGCACGCTGCCGAGCTGATTGTGCCGCGCGAAGGCAAGCCGCCTGTTCACGCCAAGGCCCCATTCCCTTCTGATTTCGCTGCGCTCGGCTTTGACTATGCCTGACCTGATCGACCGGGCCCTGGCGCTGGTGAGCGAGAGCTTCATCGCCGCCGCCGGACCGGGCGGGCAGAATGTCAACAAGGTGGCCACCGCGGTGCAATTGCGGCTGGATGTCTACGCCCTGCGGCTGGCGCCCGAGGTGTTCCACCGCTTCAAGCAACTGGCCGGTTCGCGGATGACCGCCAAGGGCAAACTGGTGCTGACCGCGCGCCGGTTTCGCACCCAGGAAGCGAACCGCGCTGATGCCCGCGAACGGCTGGCGGAACTGCTGACCGAAGCGCAGAAGCTGCCCGAAAAGCGGGCCAAGAGCCGGCTCAACCGCGTGGGCAAGACCGAGCGGCTGGCCGGCAAGAAGCGCCGCAGCGCGGTGAAGGCCGGTCGCGGCCGGGTTGCGCTTGACTGATTACTT
>CAWUNP010000310.1:0-2667 GCA_963923805.1 uncultured Novosphingobium sp.
AGACAGGCATCGATCCGTCCAAAGCGCTGGACCGCATCCTCGATGATCGAGGTGGCCCCCGCCGGGTCGTTCACGAAGGCCAGGTTGGCCCAGGCCTTGCCGCCCGCTGCGATGATGTCGTTGACGGTTTCCTGCGCCGGGCCTTCATCGCCGCCTTCGCCGCCGCCGCCCACGCCGGGATCATTGACCACCACCGCCGCGCCATGCTTGGCGCAAAGCAGCGCGATCTCGCGCCCGACGCCGCGGCCTGCCCCGGTGACTGCGACAACCTTGCCTTCCAGCATTCCCATCACACCGACTCCGCATTCTTAATCGTTCGATTAATCCCTAGGCGGAAGGGCGGGAAAATCAACTGGCAGGAACCAGCTCTTTCAGCGGAACCGCCACATCGGCCAGCGCCGCCGGATCGGCCGCGACGCGCTGTTCCACCAGCTTGCGCCCCTGGGCATAGTCCTTGGCGCAGTTGACGCAGTCGAGCGCGATGACCTTGCCCTGCTTAAGGTAGATCACACTGAAACTGCGCGTGGCCGGATCGCCGCGCAGCACCGTCGCGTCGTGGCCGGTCGACAGGCCCACGGTCTGCAGCTTGAGGTCATACTGGTTGGACCAGAACCACGGCGTCGCGCCATAGCTGGCCTCCTGCCCGGTGATCACCTTGGCCACCACTGTCGCCATGTCGTTGGCGTTCTGGACTGACTCCAGTCGGATCACCGCGCCATCGGCAAAGCTATTGGCATGGGCGGCGCAGTCCCCGATCGCAAAGATCTGCGGCAAGCTGGTGCGGCACTGGGCATCGACATCAACCCCGTTGCCGCCGGCCGCACCGGCAGCCACCAGCACGCCAATCGACGGAATGATCCCGATGCCCACGATCACCACGTCAGCCGGTATGACGGTGCCATCGGCCAGCTTCACGCCGGAAACACGGCCGTCACCCTCGATCCCCTCGACTGCCATGCCCGTGCGCAGGTCGACGCCATGGGCGCGGTGCTCGGCCTCATAGAATGCCGAGAGGTCTTCGCCCGCAACGCGGGCCAGCACGCGCGGCAGGGCTTCGAGCAGCGTCACCTGCTTGCCCAGCTTGGACAGCACCGCCGCCGCCTCCAGTCCGATATAGCCGCCGCCGATCACCACGGCGCGGCGCACCTGCGGCAGTTCGGCCATCAGCGCATCGACATCGGCGCGCGTGCGCACATAATGAATGCCAGCCAATTCGGCGCCCGGGCAGGAGAGGTGGCGGGGATCGCCACCGGCGGCCCAGATCAGCTCGCCATAGGACAGGACGGACCCATCGGCGCAGGTCAGCTGCCGGGCCCCGGCATCGACGGCGGTGACTTCACGCCCGAGCAGCAGCTCGACCTGCTTGTCCGCCCAATATTCGCGTGGCCGCAGATAGAGCCGCTCAAACGGCTTTTCCTGGGCAAGGTATTCCTTGGACAGCGGGGGACGCTCATAGGGTGGTTCAGCCTCCCGCCCGACAATGGCAATCGATCCGGCAAAGCCCTGGGTCCGCAGCGCAATCGCCGCCTGAGCCCCGCCATGGCCACCGCCAACAATCACGACATCATGGTGCTGCATTGGAAGACTGCCCGCCTGGAAGTGGTCGATTTCAAGCGGCGCTAACAAGAAAGCCCTGCTGCCACAAGGCTGGCACCATGGCCGGGGACACTGGCGCAGGGTCCATTTGCATGGCGATTCCGCGCTGCTAGAAGAGCAGGCACGGGTCTATAAAGTTGAGCTCCTTGGGGGGCATGGGAGAACAGCAATGCCGCGCACCCTGCGCCTGATCGCGATCCTCGTTCCAACCATCCTGGCCAGCGCCTGTGGCGGCGGCGCCGCGCTGCAGCCGGATCGTTCGATCTTCAGCCTCGACAGCAATTACCAGCGCTACGGCTACACCATGCCGATCGAGGAAACCTTTGATCGCACGGTCACCGTGTTCAAGGATGCCGGCTACAAGCTGGATGTGATCGACCGCGCGACCGGCCAGATCAGCGGCCGTCGCGGTGCCACCGGTGACAAGGGTACCAGCACCGACAAGGACCTGAAGTTCTATGCGCTGGTCATGCCGCGCAGCGGCGGCAGCGAACTGGGCCTCAAGATTGTGCAGGTGATCCGCGGCGGCACGCTGGGCGGCGCGGCCACCGAACTGATCGTCAGCGATCCGGGGATGTATCAATATGCCTTCCGCCGGATTGAATCGAGCAGTGCTGCCCCGGCTGCCCCGGCGGGGTGATCTGCCCCCTTCTGAGTGGCCCAATTTCTATTTTAGAATTGGCCACGAAGGAGGAATGGAATGGCAAGGAAGCACAAGCCGGAAGATATCATTGGCAAGCTGCGTGAGGCGGAGATCGTGCTCTCAATTTATGGGTCGCGCGTCTAGAATGCAGATGGCTCTTGAGGGAGCGGCGTTTATAAAACCGCTGATAGCTATTCCGTCTCCCCAATACATGCCTTGTCTAGCAGTCTAGGTTTAAACTAAATAGTTAGAACCAAGGAGCATTTGGTCGTGGTGAGTGCCATCTCGAAATCAAATCCCGTCCTGAAATAAAAGCACGCATTTCCAAGCCGATATGCTCATCCACTAAAACAGGTCTGGTCGAGAGCTTTGGAGAATATCGGGCTTAAGAGAGCAAAGATGCCCCACGCCGCAGATGAGCAGTGGAG
>CAWUNP010000311.1:0-2658 GCA_963923805.1 uncultured Novosphingobium sp.
GCTGATGCCCTATCGCCGCTTCCGCAGCGCGCCCGCCGCATAGTTGCACAGGCCCACGAACAGCAGCTGGCGGCTCGCCGTGCCGCGCAGCGCCGCCCCTTCGACCACGGCGGCAATCTCATCCTTCAGCGCCAGCGCGGCCAGCTGGTGGGCCAGCTGGAACCGGCGGGTTTCGGACGGCTGGCCCGGGTCAATCGTCAGATGGCCCATCTCCGCGTCATAGGAGCGCAGACCGGCCTGGCCGGAATAGATCAGCGAGACCGAGAGTGCGCCCTTGAGATAGGCCTCGATCGCGGCCGTATCGGGGGAGGGGGCGCCCAGCCGCTCTGCCAGGTCTTCCGCCGCGCGGTCGAGGCTGTCGACATAGTTGTTGGCCAGGTGGAACCAGTCGCGCACCTCCTCCCACGGCAGGCGGGCGAGGCTGGTGCTCTCGCTGGCCAGCGCCTCGTCCACCATCTGCAGCCGCTGGCCGGACCGGCGATAGGCTTCGTGCAGCGCAATGAAGCGCTCGGCCAGGGTGGGCTGCTGTTCGGCAAAGCGGGCCAGTTGCGCCGCGTCCAACGGCTCGGCAAACAGCGGATCGGCATTGGCCTCGCGAAACGCGGCCAGCCGCGTTTCGGCATCGCCAGCGCCAATCTCACGCCAGTCGAGCGGAAAGGCGCGGCTGAGCCGCTCGACCAGAGCCGGGGTCAGCGGGCGGTCGTCATTCTCCAACTGCGACAGGTAGGAGGTGCTGATTGCCAGCCGCGCGGCCAGTTCCGCCTGCTTGAGGCGATGCTCGGCGCGGATGGCCCGCAGGCGCGATCCGGCGAAGAGGCGGCGGGGCGTCATGGCGCTGTCTTAGTTTGCAAACTTCCACTTCGCAACTTCGCAAATTCACATTGGACATTGCTGCCCCGCCGCTCCATCCCAAAGCCTTGCAGAAGTCCAAGGGGGCACAATGTCCGCGAATATCGCTGAAATGGAACGTCGCCGCGAAGCTGCCCGGGCGGGCGGTGGCCAGAAGCGTATCGATGCGCAGCATGCCAAGGGCAAGCTGACCGCGCGCGAACGGCTCACCGTGCTGCTCGATGAAGGCTCGTTCGAAGAGCTGGACATGTATGTCGAGCACAATTGCGTCGATTTCGGCATGCCCGAACAGACCATTCCGGGGGACGGCGTGGTGACCGGCAGCGGCACGATCAACGGCCGCCTGGTCTATGTCTATGCGCAGGACTTCACCGTGTTCGGCGGGGCCGTGTCGGAACGCCATGCGATGAAGATCTGCAAGGTGATGGACATGGCGATGAAGGTCGGCGCCCCGGTCATCGGCCTCAACGATTCAGGGGGCGCGCGCATCCAGGAAGGTGTCGCGTCGCTGGGCGGCTATACCGAGATCTTCCAGCGCAACGTCCTCGCCTCAGGCGTGGTGCCGCAGCTTTCGCTGATCATGGGCCCCTGCGCGGGCGGAGCGGTCTATTCGCCGGCGATGACGGACTTCATCTTCATGGTGAAGGACAGCTCCTACATGTTCGTCACCGGTCCCGACGTGGTGAAGACCGTGACCAACGAGATCGTGACGCAAGAGGAATTGGGCGGGGCGGTTACGCACTCCACCAAGACCTCGGTCGCTGACCTCGCGCTGGAGAACGATATCGAGGCGCTGCTCACCGCGCGCGACCTGATCGATTATCTGCCGGCCAACAACCGCGTCGGCGTGCCGGAACGGCCGACCACAGATCCTTGGGACCGGATCGAGGAAAGCCTCGATACCCTGATCCCGGCCAATGCCAACCAGCCCTATGACATGCACGAAGTGGTGCGCAAGGTGCTGGACGAGGGCGATTTCTTCGAGATCCAGCCCGGCCATGCGGCCAATATCATCGTTGGCTTCGGGCGGGTTGAAGGGCGCACCGTGGGCGTGGTGGCCAACCAGCCGATGGTGCTGGCGGGCGTGCTCGATATCAATGCCAGCAAGAAGGCCGCGCGCTTCGTGCGGTTCTGCGATGCGTTTGAAATTCCGATCCTGACCTTTGTCGACGTGCCCGGCTTCCTGCCCGGCACCAGCCAGGAATATGGCGGGATCATCAAGCACGGCGCCAAGCTGCTGTTCGCCTATGCCGAAGCGACCGTGCCGAAGATCACCGTGATCACCCGCAAGGCCTATGGCGGGGCCTATTGCGTGATGAGCTCAAAGCACCTGCGCGGCGATCTCAACTATTCCTGGCCGACCGGCGAAATCGCCGTGATGGGCGCCAAGGGTGCGGTGGAAATCATCTTCCGCCAGGACATCGGTGATCCCGACAAGATCGCCGAGCGCACCAAGGAATACGAAGATGCCTTCGCCAACCCCTTCGTGGCGGCCAGCAAGGGCTTCATCGACGAGGTGATCCACCCGCGCAACACCCGCCGCCGGATCGCGCTGGGCCTGCGCAAGCTGCGGGGCAAGCAGCTCGAGAACCCGTGGAAGAAGCACGACAACATCCCGCTGTAAGGACCAGCCCATGAAACTAGGCCGCCTCAACCACATCGGCGTCGCGACGCCCTCCATCGCGGACTCCATCGTGTTCTACCGCGACGTCATGGGCGCGACGAAGATTCATGCGCCGTTCGATCTGGAATCGCAGGGCGTGAAGGTCTGCTTCGTCGACACGCCGGGTGCAGACGGAGAACTCAACG
>CAWUNP010000312.1:0-2634 GCA_963923805.1 uncultured Novosphingobium sp.
GTCAGGGACGAAGCCCTGCGCCGCCAGTTGACCGAGATCGCCGCCCACGATCTGCGCCGGATTGACCGCCTGATCACCGAAATCGCCGAAGCCGGCCGGATTGATGCCGAACTGTCGCGCACGCGGTTCATGCCGGTCGATATGCTCTCGCTCGCCCGGTCGCTGGTCGCGGCCCGCGCCGAACGGGCCAGCGATCCGGGTTGCCGGATCGAAGTGACCACGCTGGGGTTCGGCCCCTGGGATGTCCCTGGCGATGCAGCCCGGCTTGAGCGGGTGCTGGAAAACCTGCTGGACAATGCCGTGTCCTTCTCACCCCGGGGCGGCATCGTATCCCTGACCCTTGCCCGGCAAGGCGACGTGCTGGAGCTGGCGGTCAGCGATCAGGGACCGGGCATTCCGCTTGAAGCCCGCGAAAAGGTGTTTGAGCGGTTCCATTCCTTGCGGCCGCAGAGCGAGGATTTCGGCAGTCATTCCGGCCTGGGCCTGGCTATCGCCCGCACGATTGCCGAAGCCCATGATGGTTCCCTTTCGGCGCAGGATCGCCCCGATGGCCAGCGCGGGGCCTGCCTGGTCCTGCACCTGCCCCTGCCCGAATTGAGCGAGGAAGCGGAATGAGCCGGCTGATCCAGGCCACGGGCGTGGCAATCGGCGGGCGCGTCCTGCTGATCCAGGGTCCGCCGGGCGCCGGCAAGTCGAGCCTGGCCCTTGCGCTGATCGATCGGGGGGCCAGGCTGGTTGGCGATGATGGCGTCGAAGTCGCGGCCGACGGGAAGCGACTGATCGCTTCGCCTCCGCCGAACATCACCGGGTTGATCGAAGTCCGCAATGTCGGCCTGCTGACCAGGCCGGTTGCCGATCCCGGCCCCGTTGCATTGGTGATCCGGCTCGATCCCGCTGCTCCGCGACTGCCCGATGCGGCGGAATCGATCGAAATCGCGGGCATTGCTCTGCCCTGCATGATGCTGTGGCCCGACAGTCCCATCCTGGCTTTGCGCGCCGAGGCGGCGCTTGAACGGTGGGGGCTTTCAATTGACAGCTTGCAGGGCCACATTAGCAGCAATCATGAGCGAACCTGATCCCTCTTTCCCGCGCCAGCGGGTCTTGCTGGTCACCGGCCTGCTGGGCGCGGGCAAGACCACCGTGCTCAAGGTGCTGGAAGACCTGGGCTGGGAAGCCATTGATAACTTCCCGATCCGCCTGCTTGATCGCCTGATTGACAGCCCGGATGCGCCGCGCACCGAAATGCGGCCGCCGCTGGCGATCGGCTTTGATGCCCGGACCCGCGGCTTTGATCCGAACAAGGTGATCGATAGGGTCAAGAAACTGGTCCAGCGCCCGGACCTGGAACTGACCACGCTGTTCCTTGATTGCGGCGGCACCGAGCTTGAACGGCGCTACAATGAAACCCGCCGCCGGCATCCGATGGCGCAGGATCTGCCCGCCACCACGGGCATTGCCGCCGAACGCGAACTGCTTGAACCGCTGCGGCGCTGGGCCGATATCGTCATCTCGACCACCGATTTCACCAGCAACGACCTGCAACAGGCGATGCGGGAACGCTTTGCCGAAAGCGCCCCCCAGGGCACCACAATCACGGTCACCAGCTTCGGCTTTTCGCGCGGTATGCCGCCAATTGCCGACCTGATCTTTGACATGCGCTTCCTCGATAACCCGCATTGGGATCCAGAACTGCGGCCGCTGACCGGGCAGGACGCTGCCGTGGGCGCGCATATCGCCCGCGATCCGGCCTGGCACGATGCCTTCGCCCGGATCCGTGATCTGGTGCTGACCCTGCTTCCCCGCTATGCTGCGCAGGGCAAAACCTATGTCAACATTGCCTTCGGCTGCACCGGCGGCCGGCACCGTTCGGTCTTCTCGGCCGAACAATTGGCCGCCGCGCTGACGGCAGCCGGTTTCACCCCCACCGTCATCCACCGCAACCTGTCTTCGCGCGCGGCGGATCTTGTCGAAGGAAAGCATTGACCATGCCCGCGTTCAGCGTCATGGGCCAGCGCCACTTTCCGGCAGGATTCGCCGGCGTGGCAGTTCGGAGCATTCCCCCAGCATGATCGGCCTGATCCTGGTTACCCACGGCAAACTTGCCGAGGAATTTGTCCACGCCATGCAGCACGTGGTCGGCCGCCAGGATGCGGTCGCGACCGTCTGCATCGGCCCGAATGACGATATGGAAGCCCGCCGCCGCGAGATTGCCGATGCGGTCAAGGTGGTCGATGCCGGCAGCGGCGTGATCATCCTGACGGACCTGTTTGGCGGGACACCATCAAACCTGGCGATCTCGCTGATGGAAGCCGGCAAGATCGAAGTGATCGCCGGGATCAACCTGCCGATGCTGATCCGTCTTGCCAAGGCGCGGACCTGTATGACCCTGGCCAAGGCAACCGAAGCGGCCCGCGACGCTGGCCGCAATTACATTACCATCGCATCGGAGTTTCTGGGGCAGGACGCGTAAGAGCCTGGTCTGGGGTGGGGAAAACGGCATGGCTGAAGCGCGTGAAACCGTCGAAATCGTCAACAATCGCGGCCTGCACGCGCGCGCCAGCGCCAAGTTCGTCAATGCCGTGGCCAAACTGCCGCAGGGCCTTGCGGTGCTTCTTGTCCCGCAGCGCCCGCAGG
>CAWUNP010000313.1:0-2609 GCA_963923805.1 uncultured Novosphingobium sp.
TATCCTCCATGGCAACAAGACCTACCTGTTGCAGGATGAGGACGGCCAGATCACCGAAGGCCACTCGATCAGCGCGGGCCTCGACTATCCCGGCATCGGGCCGGAGCATTCCTGGCTCAAGGAGATCGGCCGGGTCGACTATACCAGCGTGACCGACACCGAAGCGCTGGATGGCTTCCAGCTGCTCTGCCGCACCGAGGGCATCATTCCCGCGCTCGAACCCAGCCACGCCATCGCCGCCGTGGCCAAGGTCGCGCCGACGATGCGCAAGGACCAGATCATCCTGGTCAACCTCTGCGGTCGGGGTGACAAGGACATCTTCTCGGTTGCCGAGCACCTGGGGGTCTCGCTATGAGCCGCCTCTCGGCCGCCTTTGCTAAGGGCCGTCCGGCTCTCGTCACCTTCGTCACCGGCGGCGATCCGACGCCGGATGCCACGCCGGCGATCCTCGACGCGCTGGTGGCTGGCGGGGCCGATGTGATCGAGCTGGGTATGCCCTTTACCGATCCGATGGCCGATGGGCCGGCGATCCAGAAAGCCAACCTGCGTTCGCTGGGTGCGGGCACCCGTACTGCCGATATCCTGCGCATCGCCGCAGATTTCCGTGCGCGTCATCCCGAAGTTCCGCTGGTCCTGATGGGCTATGCCAATCCGATGACGATCCGCGGGGCGGACTGGTTTGCGGACCAGTGCGCAGCAGCTGGCGTCGATGGCGTCATCTGCGTCGATGTTCCGCCCGAGGAAGACCCGGAGCTGGGCCCGGCCCTGCGCGCCAAGGGCATCTCCCTGATCCGGCTGGCCACCCCCACCACTGATGCGGCGCGACTGCCGGCGGTGCTGGGGGGCTCTTCGGGCTTCCTTTACTATGTTTCCGTCGCCGGGATCACCGGAATGCAGCAGGCTGCGGCCAGCGGCGTTGCGGAAGCCATGGCCCGGATCAAGGCGAAGACCGATATCCCGGTCGCTGTCGGTTTTGGCGTCCGCACGCCCGAACAGGCTGCGGCCTTCGCTAAGGTGGCAGACGGCGTAGTGGTCGGCTCTGCGCTGGTCGACCTGGTGGGCGAGCACGGTGCAAATGCTGCCGGACCTGTGCAGGAATTGACCGCGGCATTGGCGCAGGCGGTCCATTCCGCTAGGAGCGCGGCATGAGCTGGCTCGATCGCGTTCGCAAAGCGCTGCCCTTCCAGGACAAGCGCGACACTCCGGACAACCTCTGGATCAAGTGCCCTTCGTGCAGCGAAATGCTGTTCACCAAGGAGTATGAGGAAAACCTCAACGTCTGCCCGCGTTGCGACCATCACGGCCGCATCGGTGCGGACGCGCGATTTGCCCAGCTGCTCGATCCGTCCTTCACGGTCCTGCCTTCGCCGAAGGTCAAGGAAGACCCGCTGAAGTTCAAGGATTCAAAGAAGTATCCAGACCGGCTCAAGGCTGCCCGCGCCGCCAACCCGCACCCCGATGCCCTGACCAATGCGCTGGGCACGATCGAGGGCAAGAAAGTGGTGCTGGGCGTGCAGGACTTTGCCTTTATGGGCGGTTCGATGGGCATGGCCGTGGGCGCCGCCTTCGTGGCCGGGGCCGACAAGGCGCTTAAGGAAAAGTGCGCCTATGTGATCTGCACTGCCGCTGGCGGCGCGCGGATGCAGGAAGGCATCCTCAGCCTGATGCAGATGCCCAAGACGACTGTAGCCGTGCGCCGGCTCAACGCCGCGGGCCTGCCCTATATCGTCGTGCTGACCGACCCCACCACCGGCGGCGTCACCGCCAGCTACGCCATGCTGGGTGACATCCAGATCGCCGAACCCGGCTGCCTGATCGGCTTTGCCGGCCAGCGCGTGATCCAGGACACGATCCGCGAAAAGCTGCCCGAAGGCTTCCAGCGCGCCGAATACCTGCATGAGCATGGCATGGTCGATATGGTGGTTCACCGCCGCGACCTGAAGGCCCAGCTGGCGCTGGTGCTGGATTACCTGGGTACAAAGGCGGCGGCGTGAGCTCCCCCCTCCTCTTCAGAGGAGGGGCAGCGAGACTTGGCTCGGCAAAGCCGGGCCTAGTCGCAGCGGGGTGGTGCATTGTGCGCTGCGCCTGCCCGCCACCACCCCCAACCCCCTCCTCTGAAGAAGAGGGGGCTTAGATGCGCGATTTCGCCACGTCTGACAGCCCACGCGTCCAGGCCCAGCTTGACCGGCTGGGGGGCCTCTCCGTGCCCGAAGGGCGTTTGGGGCTGGAAACGATCCGCGCCCTGCTGGCCCGGCTGGGCGATCCGCACAAGCGCCTGCCACCGGTGTTTCACGTCGCGGGAACCAACGGCAAGGGCAGCACCTGCGCCTTCCTGCGGGCGATGCTGGAGGCCGAGGGCTACCGTGTCCATGCCACGATCAGCCCGCACCTGGTCCGCTATAACGAGCGGATCCGGCTGGCTGGCCAATTGATCGATGATGAGCGGCTGGCCGATGTGCTGGCCGAAGTGCTCGATCTGGGTTCCGACCTCAATCCCAGCTTCTTCGAAGTGACCATTGCCGCGGCCTTTGCCGAATTCGCCCGCATGCCGGCCGATGCCTGTGTGGTCGAAGTGGGTCCTGTCTCTTATACACATCTCCGAGCCCACG
>CAWUNP010000314.1:0-2608 GCA_963923805.1 uncultured Novosphingobium sp.
GCACCGGCTCCGCCGCGCTGAGCGCCGCCACCAGCCGCGGTGCGCGCAGCCGCATCGCCTTGTCGCGCAGGATCGCTGCCCGTTCACCGGCCGGGATCACGGCCGATAACTCTGCGAGGCGTTGATAGGCCGCCTCGACCATGTCGCTGCGGGCATCGTTGGGCTGGGTGCCAAGCAGGTCGAGCAATTGCCGATACTGGATGCGTGCCAGACCGCTGCCCTGGGCGCGCATGCGCAGGACTGTGGCCAGACGATCGTCAAAATGCATCAGGGTATCGCTCAATTTCGAACAGGCTCTTATGCCGGAACGCTACAGCAAACCCCCGCCCGGGCCATAGCGTTCCGATTGATGCGTTGCAAAGCGGGACGGTTGCGATATGAAACAATAATATTATCGCGATCCTGCAGTCAGGGCTGTAAAAATTACGAGCTTTCCGGCTTTGCCTGCAGTGGAGAGCGCGAAAAGGTGGGTGAGATGGCAAATCTTGATGGAATCGACCGGCGCCTGCTCGCCGAACTGCAAGCGGAAGGGCGCGTAACCAATGTTGAGCTGGCCCAGCGCGTCGGGCTCACCGCGCCGCCGTGCCTGCGCCGGGTTCGCGCCCTGGAAGAAGCGGGGGTAATCCGCGGTTATCACGCTGATCTTGATGCTTCGAAGCTGGGTTTTGCGATCACGGTTTTCGCGATGGTTTCGCTGAAGAGCCAGGCCGAAGATTCGCTCCGCCAGTTCGAAGATGCGATGAAGGGCCTGCCCGAAGTGCGCGAATGCCACATGCTCAATGGCGAGATCGACTTCATCCTGAAGATCGTCAGCAAGGACCTGCAGAGCTTCCAGGAATTCTTGACCAGCAAGCTGACCCCGGCGCCGAATGTGGCGAGCGTGAAGACTTCGTTAACCATCCGCACTGCCAAGCAGATGCCTGGGGTGCCGCTGGAATAGGACTGCCTGCGGTTGAGCCGGGGCCGGTGTTAACCGGCCCGCTCAGCCAGCCACTCTTCCAGCCACTTGATCGTATAATCGCCGTGGATGAAATCGGGCTCGGTCATGAGGGCCTGGTGCAGCGGGATGCTGGTCTTCACCCCGCCGATCACCATTTCCTCCAGCGCGCGCTTCAGCCGCATGATGCAGCCTTCGCGGGTGCGGCCCTTGACGATCAGCTTGGCGATCATCGAGTCATAGTACGGCGGCACCTTATAGCCGGCGTAGAGGCCTGAATCGACGCGAACGTTCATCCCGCCAGCGGCATGATAGCTGCTGATGAGGCCGGGCGAAGGCGCAAAGGTCCACGGATCTTCCGCGTTGATGCGGCATTCGATCGCGTGGCCGTTGAATTCGATGTCTGCCTGGCTGACCGAAAGTGGCTTGCCATCGGCAATGCGGATCTGTTCGCGGACCAGGTCCACGCCGGTGATCGCTTCGGTAACCGGGTGCTCCACCTGCAGGCGGGTGTTCATTTCGATGAAATAGAACTCGCCGTTTTCCCACAGGAACTCGATCGTCCCGGCGCCGCGATAGCCCATGTCGGCCATGGCCTTGGCGACGATGCCGCCCATCCGCTCGCGTTCCTCGGGCGAGATCACGGGGGAAGGAGCCTCTTCCAGCACCTTCTGGTGGCGGCGCTGCAGCGAGCAGTCACGCTCACCCAGGTGAATGGCATTGCCATTGCCATCGCCAAACACCTGGAATTCGATGTGGCGCGGGTTGCCAAGATACTTTTCGATATAGACCGTGGCATCGCCGAACGCGGCCTTGGCCTCGCTGCCGGCCTGCTGGATCAGCGTTTCGAGCTCTTCCGGGCCATTGCAAACCTTCATCCCGCGGCCGCCGCCGCCCGACGCGGCCTTGATGATCACCGGATAACCGGCGGCTTCGGCGATCGCCTTTGCCTCTTCGATGTCGGAAACGGCGCCGTCCGAACCGGGGACCAGCGGCAGACCCAGCGCGCCGGCGGTGCGCTTGGCCTCGATCTTGTCACCCATGGTGCGGATATGTTCGGGCTTGGGCCCGATCCAGGTGATGTTATGCGCTTCGACAATCTCCGCAAACTTGGCGTTTTCAGAGAGGAAGCCATAGCCCGGGTGGATCGCGTCAGCCTGGGTAATTTCGGCCGCAGAAATGATCGCGGCAACGTTCAGGTAGCTGTCCTTCGCGGCCGGCGGGCCGATGCAGACCGCGTGATCGGCCAGCCGCACGTGCATGGCATCGGCATCGGCGGTGGAATGCACCGCCACCGTTTCGATGCCCATTTCATGTGCGGCGCGGTGGATGCGCAGCGCGATCTCGCCGCGGTTGGCGATCAGGATCCGCGAGATGCCCATGGATTGCGCGCCTTACGCGATCACGACCAGCGGCTGGTCGAATTCGACCGGCTGGGCATTATCGACGAGGATCGCAGTCACCGTGCCGCCGCGCGGCGCGGTGATCGGGTTCATCACCTTCATCGCTTCGATGATCAGCAGGGTATCGCCTTCCTTGACCGCCTGGCCGACACTGACGAAGTTCGCCGCGCCGGGCTCGGGCGCCATGTAGGCCGTGCCGACCATCGGTGACTTTACCGCATTGGGATCGTTGGCAGGTGCCGCCGGTGCGGCCGGAGCCGGTGCAGCA
>CAWUNP010000315.1:0-2603 GCA_963923805.1 uncultured Novosphingobium sp.
GCCTGCCACTCATCCTCGCCAAACGGCGCGTTGGACACGCCCGAGGGCAGGTTCTTCATGATCGGCAGGGCGTTGACCTTTTGCATCGCCGTGCCCTTGACCACGCCGGGAGCCAGGTCGGCACCAACGAAGACGCGGCGGTTCTGGTTATAGCGCTGGATCGAGACCGGGCCCGAGCCGAAACCGATTTCGGCAACGCGGGCCAGCGGCACAGAGCCGCCCGTGGTGGTCGGCACCGGCAGGTTCTGGATCGTCGAGAGATCTTCGCGCGCTTCCAGTGGCAGGCGGACACGGATGGGCACCTGGCGATCGGTGAGCGAGAACTTGGCCGCGTTCTGGTCAATATCGCCGATGGTGGCGATGCGGATCGTCTGGCTGAGCGCCGAGGTGGTCACGCCCAGGCTGGCCGCCAGGTCGAGCCGCGGCTTGATCACCACTTCGGGGCGGCGCATATCGGCAGCGATGCGCGGGGCGACCAGCTCCTTCACGCCTTTCATTTCTTCCACCAGGCGCGCCGCGGTTTCATCAAGCAGTTTGGAGTCCGAACCAGAGAGCATCACCGAGACCGGTCGGCCAGTGCCGCCGCCCGGTCCGCCAAAGCTCTGGATCGTGACGCGCGCATCGGCGATCTGCTGCAAGACCGGCGTCAGTTCGCGCTCGATCTCCATGCTCGTCTTCTCGCGGTCTTCCTTGAGCGTCAGAAAGACGCGGCCGTTGCCTTCGCTGAAGCGGGCCAGGGTGGTCTTGGTTTCCGGACGGTTCCGGGCAATCTGCGACACTTCATCGATCACCGCCTCGGTCTGCTTCAGGGTGGTGCCGGGCACCATCTCGATCCGGATCTGGATGAAGTCGCTGTTGACGGTGGGGAAGAACTGGGTCGGGATATTGGTAAACAGGATCCCGGTCAGACCCAGCGCGCCCAGGCCAACGCCCAGCATCCACACGCGGTGGTCACGCTGACGCGCCGCCCAGCGCAGGTGCATATGTCGGTACCAATCGGCAAAGCCGCGCGAGGCAAACCCGCTCGCCAGCAGGAACCCGCGATAGACCAGCCAGGCAAGGCCCAAGCCCGTCGCGACGCCGAGGAAAGCGGAAATCCAGCCGGGGATCGCCTCGCGAACGGCGGCAATCTGGCCAAAGATCTTCGCCGGGATCATCGCACCCGCGCCAAAGGCAGCGAAGACCAGCAGCGTCGCCACGATCCAGACGAGATAGTACCACCAACGCGACGGCACCGGCGGCAAGGCCGCCCGCAGCGCCTTGGATTCGCGCTGATCAAGCGACCAGCGCAGGACCTTGAGGTAGCGGTCCATCCACGGCCCGCCGCCATGTTCTTCCTCGCCGTGGGCCTTGAGGAAATAGGCCGCGACCATCGGCGTGATCATGCGCGCAACGGCCAGCGACATCAGCACCGAGACAACCACCGTCAGGCCGAAGTTCTTGAAGAACTGCCCCGAAACGCCCGGCATCAGGCCGACCGGCAGGAACACCGCGACGATCGAGAAGGTGGTGGCAACCACAGCCAGACCGATTTCGTCGGCCGCGTCGATCGAGGCCTGATAGGCGCTTTTGCCCATGCGCATGTGGCGCACGATGTTCTCGATCTCCACGATCGCGTCATCGACCAGCACCCCCGCAACCAGGCCCAGCGCCAGCAGCGAGAGCGTGTTGAGGGTAAAGCCCATCAGGTCCATGAACCAGAAGGTCGGGATCGCCGAGAGCGGGATCGCCAGGGCCGAGATCACCGTGGCGCGCCAGTCGCGCAGGAAGAAGAACACCACGATCACGGCCAGGATCGCACCTTCGACCATGGCCGAGATCGAGCTTTCGTACTGGGCCTTGGTATAGTCGACCGAGGTGAACTGGCGGGTAAACTTGACCCCCGGGTTTTCCTTTTCGATCTTCTGGATCTCGGCCAGCGCACCATCATAGACCGATACGTCAGAGGCACCGCGGGCGCGGGCGATGCCGAAGGTCACCACCGGCTTGCCATTGGCCTTGCCCATGCTGGTGATCTCGCCATAGCTGTCCGAAACCCTGGCGAAGTCGCTGAGCTTGACCGTGCGGCCATTGCCCAGCGGAATATCGGTCTGCGAAAGTTCGTAAGCTGTTTCGGCATTGCCCAGCACGCGGACCGACTGGCGCGATCCGGCGATTTCGGCGCGCCCCCCGGCGGCGTTGATATTGAGCTGGCGCAGCTGGGCGTTGACCTGGCTGGCAGTAATCCCGAGCGACTGCATCCGCGCCGGATCGAGCGTGACCGTAATCTCGCGATTGACGCCGCCGCCGCGGTTGACCGAAGCCATGCCGGGCACGTTGAGCAGCCGCTTGGTCACCGTGTCATCGATGAACCACGAGAGTTGCTCGATCGTCATGTCGTCGGCCTGGACTGCCCAATAGGCGATCGGGTCGGACGAGGTCTGGGCCTTGACCACCTGCGGCTCAAGAATGCCGTCCGGCAGTTCGCCGCGCGCCTGGTCAACCGCGTTCTTGACCTCGTTGACCGCCTCGTTGACGTCTTCGCCGATCTTGAACTCGATCATCGTCTGGCTGCGGCCTTCCGAGGCGGTCGAGCTGATCGCTGTCTCTTATACACATCTCCG
>CAWUNP010000316.1:0-2591 GCA_963923805.1 uncultured Novosphingobium sp.
AGCGGGAACCGGCACCGAAATGTTCGGCGACCAGCTGCTGGGCCGAATTGATATAGCCGAACAGCCCCGAGACCAGCAGCGATGCGCCGATGACATAACCCATCGCGGCCCGGTTGGTGGCGGCGGTCCACATGTTCGCGGCAATGGCTTTCGGCGCGATCGACTGGCGGTTCGCGGGGTCAAGCGTCTCGGGCAGGCGGATCCAGGCCCACAGCCACACGGCGATGCCCAGCAGGGCCATGCCGCCAAAGATCCAGCGCCAGCTTGCCACGGCCAGCACCGCCTGGCCAAAGCTGGGCGCGGCCATCGGCACGATCATGAAGATCACCGCCACGGTCGATTGCGCACGGGCCATTCGATCGCCGGAAAAACGGTCGCGGATGATCGCGTTGGGCAGCACCGACAGGCCCGCGCTGGTGATCGCCTGGGCCGCGCGCAGCACCAGCATCGTGGTGAAATCGGTTACCAGCGCACAGGCAACAGAAAGCGAGACATAGGCGAGCAGGCAGACAAACAGCACCGGTCGGCGGCCGAACCGGTCAGCCAAGGCCCCTGGGAACAGCGCGCCGACCCCGGATGCAATCAGGTAAACGCCAACCACCAGTTGCCGCTCATTGGGATCGCTGATCCCCATATCGCGGGCAATCACGCCCAGCGCCGGGAGCATCGAATCGATACACAGCGCCTGCAGCGCCATCAACATGGCCATCAGCGCGACAAATTCGCGTTCTCCCAGTCTGACACCGGGCGAAGGAGGGTTCGCTGCTGGCATGGACCTGCCATTGGCCTGTTCCGCGCGCGCTGGCCAGACTGAATTCGCATGGGTAAGGCAGGTGGCATGGCCGATCCTGCCGACGAGGCTGAGTTTGATGACGCACCCGGACAGGGGCTGCGCAAGATCATCCATATCGATATGGACGCCTTCTATGCCAGCGTCGAACAGCGCGATGATCCATCCCTGCGCGGCAAGCCGGTGGCGGTGGGCGGCGATGGCCCGCGCGGGGTCTTGACCACCTGTTCTTACGAAGCGCGCAAGTTCGGCTGCCGATCGGCGATGCCTTCGATCACCGCCAAACGGCTTTGCCCGCAGCTGATCTTCGTGCGCCCGCGCTTTCCGGTCTACACCGCCGTTTCGCGCCAGATCCGCGATATCTTCCGCGACTACACGCCGCTGGTCGAACCGCTCTCGCTTGATGAAGCCTATCTGGATGTAACCGCAGACGTGAAGGGGATCGGCTCAGCCACCCGGATCGCCGAACTGATCCGCGCACGGATCAAGGCTGAAACCGGGCTGACCGCCAGCGCCGGGGTATCCTACAACAAGTTCATCGCCAAGCTGGCGAGCGACCAGAACAAGCCCGATGGCATCTGCATTGTCCGGCCGGGCGAAGGCGGGGCCTTCGTCGCCGCCATGCCGGTGCGCCGGTTCCATGGCATCGGCCCGCGCGGGGCGGACAAGATGAAGCAGCTGGGGATCGAGACCGGCGCCGATCTTGCCGCCAAGGACATCCATTTCCTGCGCGAGCACTTCGGCAGCCAAGCCGAATACCTTTACCGCGCCGCGCGCGGGATCGACCTGCGGCGTGTCAAGGCGGACCGGCCGCGCAAGTCAGTGGGGGCAGAACGCACCTTTGATCATGACATCTCATCCGGTGCGGCCATGCGCGAACAGCTGGAGCGGATCGTCGGCCTGTGCTGGGACCGGATCGAGCGCAGCAAGGCCGAAGGCCGGACGGTAACGCTGAAGCTCAAGCTCAAGGACTTCACCGGCCTGACCCGCGCCAAATCGCTGTCGCAACCAGTGCAGGATCGCAACCACTTCGCCGAAATCGGCCATGCCCTGCTGGAAGAACTGCTGCCCCTGCCCCAGCCGGTGCGGCTGATGGGCCTGACCCTGTCGCAACTGGTCGAAGATGAGCCTGAGGGGCCGCCGCCGGTCAGGTCGGCCAGCCAGCTTTCGCTGTTCTGACCCAGTCCGTCAGGTTGCGCTGCAATTGCCCGGCCAGGTCGGGCGGCAAGGCATCAAGCGCGAAGAACTCTGCCGCCACGATTTCGCGCCCGTCGCCATGCGGCACGCCGCACGCGCGGCCGGTGATCACGTGAACGCGGTTGATGGTACCGGCCAGCGGCTCCTCGATCACGGCGATCTCACGCGGGTCTTCCAGCGCACAGGCAGTTTCCTCGCCCAGTTCGCGCAAGGCCGCCGCCAGCGGGGTTTCGCCGCGGGCAATGCCCCCGCCGGGCAGGAGCCAACGCCCGCTGCCATAGGAATGGCGAACCAGCAGCACGCGGCCTTCACCATCAAAGGCCAGCACCCGGCAACCCAGCAACAGCGGCTTGCGGATGCGCCACCATACCAGCCGGACCCGGTGCGCCTGAATCAGGAGCACCCGATGCAGCGACCTGGGGATCAGGCGAAGCATGTTACCGGCTGGCGCGCGGCCCCAAGCAAGCGGGCCACGGGCAGATTGTGCTCATGCTTGATGGCCGCCTCGAACACCGCAACCTTGTCCGCCCCGCGGATCACGAAGATTACGGCGTCGCTGTTGAGCAGCGCCGGGATGGTCAGGCTGAGCCGGTCAAACGGCGCT
>CAWUNP010000317.1:0-2590 GCA_963923805.1 uncultured Novosphingobium sp.
CGCCAACCCGAGGCGCTGCACTGGAACTGCGGGCAGCTGGCTGTCGCGCTGCGCCTGATCGCCGATGCCCCGCCGCTGATCGCCGCGCTGGAGCGGTTCGGGCCGCTTTACCAGACCGCCCTCGCGCGCCAGTTCCTGTGGCGCCTGGGGGTGCAATCGCGCGGGTTTGAGGCAGACTATGCACTGATCGCCCAATCGGAAAAGACCATGCGCGAAACCGGCCTTTCGCCCGATGCGTTCTTCCACCGCCACCGCTTTGGTCGGCAAGCAGACGGCGATCTGGCCGCGGCCCTGGCTGACTTTGCGCCAGCCGGAACGGATCACGACCTGTGGCGCGAAACCGCTCCGACCAGCCTGGTCATCGATAATGTCGAGGCGATCTGGTCGGCGATCGACCAGCGGGATGACTGGTCAGCGCTGGGCGAGGCGATCACCACAATCCGCCGCCTTGGCGCAGCACTGGGGCCACCCCCGGCGGCAAACGGTTGCAGTTGATGCACCTAACCAAAAGGCAAGACTTTTCAGAGGACAAGGCCTCAGCTAAGGCCGCAGCAGACCGGATCCTGAGACCGGCAGGGGTATGATATGAGCACGGGCGAACTGATCTCTTACGAACCGGCCACCGGCGCCGAGATCTGGCGCGCACCCCATGGCGATGTTGAGGAGATCGTTGCCCGGGCCCGCCGCGCCTGGCCGGCCTGGGCGGCACAGCCGCTGTCCACCCGCATGGAACTGGTCCGCCGCTTCGCCAACGAAGTGCGCAAGGATGCCGAAAAGCTGGCCACCATGATCGCTCGCGAAACCGGCAAGCCGCTGTGGGAAGCGCGGACCGAAGTGGAAAGCGTGGTCAACAAGGTCGAGATTTCGATCCGCGCCTATGCCGAACGGACCAGCCAGCGCAAACTGGACAATGCCATGCAGGGGACAGCATCGCTGCGCCACAAGCCGCATGGCGTGATGGCCGTGCTGGGGCCCTACAATTTCCCCGCACATCTGCCCAATGGCCACATCGTGCCCGCCCTGATCGCGGGCAACGCAATTGTCTTCAAGCCCAGCGAAAAGACCCCGGCCACGGCCGAAATGCTGGTGCAATGCTTCCACCGTGCGGGCATTTCCGCGGCGGTGGTCCAGCTGCTGATTGGCGGCCCGGCCGAAGGGCAGGCGCTGGTCGCGCATGACGGGATCGATGGCGTGCTGTTCACCGGTTCTGCCCACACCGGCATTGCGATCAACCGCAAGCTCGCCACCCGGCCCGACAAGATCGTGGCCCTGGAAATGGGCGGCAACAATCCGCTGGTGGTGTGGGACACGCCGAAGATCACCGATGCGGCTGCGATCGTGGTGCAATCGGCCTTCACCTCTGCCGGGCAGCGCTGCACCGCTGCGCGCCGCCTGATCGTGAAAAGCACGATTTACGATGCGCTGATGGCCGAAGTGAAACGGCTGACCGACCGGATCATCGTCGGCGCCCCGTTTGACGAGCCGGCCCCCTTCATGGGCCCGGTGATCGACAATCAGGCGGCCGATGGCCTGACCGAGAGCTTCCTCTATCTGCTGAGCCATGGCGGCAAGGCGATCAAGCACCTGATCCGCCCGCGCGATGATCTGCCGTTCCTCTCCCCTGCGATCATCGATGTCAGCGGCGTGAGGGACAAACCGGACGTTGAGTTGTTCGGCCCCTTGCTGCAGGTGATGCAGGCCGACGATCTTGACGAGGCGATTGCCGAGGCCAACCGCACCCGCTTTGGTCTTTCTGCCTCGCTGGTGGGCGGGGCGCCGCAGGAATACAACCGCTTCTGGGCCAATGTCCGCGCCGGGGTGATCAACTGGAACCGGCCGACCAACGGGGCCAGTTCAGCGGCGCCATTTGGCGGGGTTGGGCTTTCGGGCAACCACCGCCCCAGCGCTTTCTATGCGGCCGACTATTGTGCCTATCCGGTCGCCTCGACCGAAATGGAGCAACCCCGCGCCATGATCGGCGTTGGCCTGCGCGAAGGCTGAGCAAGGCGCCGGTCAGATTCAGATTTGAATATGCCGCCAGCCGGTCTAGGCGGCGGGGCCATGCACTCACCCGCCTCTTCCCCGCGCACTGGCGGCCTGCCGTTGGCGCTTGGCGCACATCTCGTGTGGGGACTCCTGCCGCTTTACCTGTGGCTGGTTGCGCATATCCCGGCCTTCGAATTCGTTGGCTGGCGGGTGATCTCCTCGCTGCCGCTTTGCCTGGCCATCCTGGCATGGCGCGGGCAGTTGGGAGAGGTAAAGGCCGCCTTCCTTCAACCCAAAGTCCGCTGGATGCTGCTGGTTTCGGCAGCACTGATCGGGATCAACTGGCTGGTCTATGTCGCCGCGATCCAGGCCGGTGAGGTCTATGCCGCCAGCATCGGCTATTATGTCACCCCGTTGCTGAGCGTCCTGGCCGGAACCGTGTTTTTGAAGGAACGGCTCAGCCCACGGCAATGGCTGGCCGTTGGCATCTCGACGATGGGCGTGCTGCTGATGGCCTGGGAAGCGCTGGCATCGCTGGGTATCAGCCTGGCCCTGGCCTTGTCGTGGACCTCTTATGGTTTCGTCCGCAAGCTGGCGCCAGTCA
>CAWUNP010000318.1:0-2588 GCA_963923805.1 uncultured Novosphingobium sp.
TGGTCGAAGCCTATGCCAAGGAGCAGGGCTTCTGGATCGATCCGAACGGCGCCGATCCGATCTTCTCGTCGACCCTCGAACTCGACATGGGCACCGTTGTCCCGTCGCTCGCCGGGCCAAAGCGCCCGCAGGACCGTGTCAACCTCGAAGACGTCGACGATGTCTTCGCCAAGGACATGGCCGAAACCTACAAGAAGACCAATGCCCGCGTTCCTGTAGAGGGCAAGGACTTCACCGTGGGAGATGGCGACGTGATGATCGCCGCGATCACCAGCTGCACCAACACCTCGAACCCGGGCGTGCTGGTGGCGGCCGGCCTCGTTGCCAAGAAGGCTGACGAGCTGGGCCTCAAGCCGCAGCCGTGGGTCAAGACCTCGCTCGCACCCGGGTCGCAGGTCGTCACCGACTATCTCGAGAAGGCCGGCCTCCAGTCGCACCTCGACAATATCGGCTTCAACCTGGTCGGCTATGGCTGCACCACCTGCATCGGCAACTCGGGCCCGCTGGCCGAACCGATCAGCAAGGCGATCAACGAGAATGGCCTGGTCGCCGCAGCCGTGATCTCGGGCAACCGCAACTTCGAAGGCCGCGTCAGCCCCGACGTGCGCGCCAACTTCCTCGCCAGCCCGCCGCTGGTGGTGGCCTATGCCCTCAAGGGTACGGTGATCGACGATTTCGTCACCACCCCGATCGGCAAGGGCAAGGACGGCCAGGACGTGTTCCTCAAGGACATCTGGCCGACCAACGAAGAAGTCGCCGCGACCATGAACGCCTGCGTCACGCGCGAAATGTTCCAGGCCCGCTATGCCGACGTCTACAAGGGTGACGAGCACTGGCAGGCGATCAACGTCACCGGCAGCGAAACCTATTCGTGGCGCGCCGGGTCGACCTATGTCGCCAACCCGCCCTACTTCGAAGGCATGTCGATGACCCCGGCCCCGGTGCAGGACATCATCGAAGCCAAGCCGCTGCTGATCCTGGGCGATTCGATCACTACCGACCACATCAGCCCGGCCGGCAACATCAAGGCTGACAGCCCCGCTGGCCAGTGGCTGATGGAGCACCAGGTCGCCAAGGCAGACTTCAACTCCTATGGCGCGCGCCGCGGCCACCACGAAGTGATGATGCGCGGCACCTTCGCCAACATCCGCATCAAGAACGAGATGGTCCCCGGCACCGAAGGCGGGTTCAGCCGCTATGGTGACCAGGTCCTGCCGGTTTACGACGTGGCGATGAAGCACAAGGCCGATGGCACGCCGATGGTCGTCGTCGCCGGGAAGGAATACGGTACCGGTTCCAGCCGTGACTGGGCCGCCAAGGGCACCAACCTGCTGGGCGTTCGCGCCGTCATCGTCGAAAGCTTCGAGCGTATCCACCGCTCGAACCTGGTCGGCATGGGCGTGCTGCCGCTGCAGTTCAAGGATGCCCAGACCCGTGAGACCCTGGGTCTCGACGGCGATTGCACCTACACGATCAAGGGTGTGGCCGAACTCAAGCCGCGTCAGGATGTCGACGTGGTCGTCACCCGCAAGGATGGCAGCCAGTTCACCTTCACCGCGCTGTGCCGGATCGATACCGCCAACGAAGTCGAATACTTCATGAACGGCGGCATCCTGCACTACGTGCTGCGCAAGCTGGCCGCCTGATCAGGCGCCAGACCGATAGACAAAGAAGGGGCGGCCGCGAGGCCGCCCTTTTTTGTTGCCCTGACTGATCGCCCTGCGTTCAGGCCGCGGTCTGCTTGCCCCGACGGCGGCGCCCCACCAGCGTTGCCGCAGCCGCACCAAACAGCAGCAGCATCGGCGGCGCGGGAACCTCGGTCGGCGGTCCGCCGCTGGTCCCGCCAGTGCTGCCCGAACCGCTGCCCGAGGTCGAGTTGCTGGTCGAACCCGATGTCGATGAACTGCTCGTGGTGGAGCCGGAGGTCGAACTGCCCGAGGTGGTCGAGCCCCCGGTCGAGGTCGAAGAGCTCGACGATGAGGACGAGCTCGATGACGAGGCCGAGCTGCCCGACGAGCCTGAACCAGACGAACTGCCCGAGCTTGAACTCGAACTTGAACTCGCGCTTGAACCTGAACCCGATCCCGAACCACCCGACGAGGAGGAAGACGAAGACGAGGAGCTGGCGCTTGACGATGAACCGCTGGACGTCGAGGTCGATCCCCCGCCGGTCGAGCCGGTGGTGGTGCTTCCCGAAGTGGAGGTCGAAATCCCGCCCGTGGTGGTTGAAAAGCCGCCGTTCGAGCTGAACGATCCGCCGGTCGTGGTCGAAAAACCGCCGGTTGAGCTGAAGTAACCCCCGGTCGTGGTGGTGGTGGAAGTGCCGCCGGTCGTCGTCGATGAACCGCTGCCCGACGACGCACTCGATGAACCGCCCGATGAGGTCGAGCCGCTGGCCGAGCTTGAGGATCCGCCATTGGATGAGAAGTAGCCATCCGTTGAGGTTACAATCCCGCCGGTTGTGGTCGTGGTCGATCCACCCGTGCTGGTCGATCCGCTGCCGCTGGTCGATCCGCTGGTCGTGGTGGAAATGACCACGCTGCCGCCACCACCGCTGCTGCTGTCTCTTATACACATCTGACGCTGCC
>CAWUNP010000319.1:0-2584 GCA_963923805.1 uncultured Novosphingobium sp.
CGGTGGACTCTGCGATCATGGTGATCGACGCGGCAAAGGGGATTGAGCCGCAGACCCGCAAGCTGTTCGAGGTTTGCCGCCTGCGTTCGGTGCCGATCATCACTTTCGTCAACAAGGTGGACCGCGAGGGCCGCTCGCCGTTCGAGACGCTGGACGAAGTGGCCGATGCCCTGGCGCTCGATGTTTGCCCGATGGCCTGGCCGGTCGGGCTGGGCGGCACCTTCCAGGGCGTGCTGGATTTTGCGACCGGCGAAATCAGCCGCCCGGAGGGTGACAGCAAGGAATTCCTCGGCAAGCGCGAGAAGGCCGAACTGCCGGCCGACGTGGCCGAAGAGGTTGAGCTGGCCCAGGCGGGCTATCCGGAATTCAACCTTGAAGCCTATCGCAATGGCGACCTGACGCCGGTCTATTTCGGATCGGCGCTGAAGAACTTCGGCGTGACCGAGCTGATCGAGGCGATCGCCAATTATGCCCCGCCGCCGCGGCCGCAGCCCAGTGAACAGGGCACGATCCAGCCCGATGGCAAGGAAGTGACCGGCTTCATTTTCAAGGTCCAGGCCAACATGGACCCGATGCACCGCGACCGGATCGCTTTCATGCGGCTGGTATCGGGCACCTTCAAGCGGGGCATGAAGCTGACCCCTTCTGCCCTGGGCAAGCCGATCGCGATCCATTCGCCGATCCTGTTCTTCGCGCAGGACCGCGAGATTGCCGACAGCGCCGAACCCGGCGACATCATCGGTATTCCCAACCACGGCACGCTGCGCGTGGGCGATACCTTGAGCGAGACCAACAAGGTCCGCTTCACCGGCCTGCCCAATTTCGCCCCGGAAATCCTCCGCCGCGTGGCGCTGAAGGACCCGACCAAGACCAAGCAGCTGCGCAAGGCGCTCGACGATCTGAGCGAAGAGGGCGTGATCCAGGTGTTCTACCCGGAAATCGGCGCGCAGTGGATCGTCGGCGTGGTCGGCCAGCTGCAGCTTGACGTGCTGATCAGCCGGCTGGAGGCCGAATACAAGGTTGAGGCCATGCTGGAAGCATCGCCTTTTGATACCGCCCGCTGGCTCAAGGGCAGCGAAGCGGCGCTCAAGGCCTTTGCCGATTTCAACCTGTCCAACCTGGCCAAGGACCGCGATGGCGATCCGGTGTTCATGGCGCGCTCCTCGTGGGACGTGGGCTACCAGCAGGAAAAGAACCCTGAGCTGGTCTTCTCGGCGACGAAGGAAAGATAGGTCCTTTATCCGTCATCCCCGCGCAAGCGGGGACCCATCTCCCAAGATGGCCATGGGAGCGACAGTCGAAAAGTCTGGTGATGGGTCCCCGCTTGCGCGGGGATGACGACCGGGTTTGGTTCATGGCTTGCTGCACGCCGAAGCGCGGCCTAACCAAGCGCATATGGACTTCACCGATCACATCACGCCCGATCACGAAGCAATGATCGCCCGGCAGGCGGTCTACTTCGTCGCCACTGCTGCCGCCGAGGGGCGGATCAACCTCAGCCCCAAGGGCCTGGCTGACAGCTTCAAGGTGCTGGGGCCGAACCGGGTGGCCTATCTCGATCTGGGCGGTTCGGGGAACGAGACCCACGCGCACCTTGCCGCCGATGGCCGGATCACCATCATGATGTGCAATTTTGAGCAGCCCGCGCTGATCCTGCGGATTTACGGCCGGGGGCGTCCTGTCCTGCCGCAGGATGCCGATTGGGCTGAACTCGCCAGCCACTTCACCCTGTTGCCCGGCACCCGCCAGATCTTCGACATCGCGGTGGAGAGCGCGCAAACCTCGTGCGGCTGGGGCGTGCCGGTGATGACGCTTGGGCACGAACGCGAAACTCTGGTCAAGTATCACGCCCAGGCCGATCCGGCGAAGTGGGAGGCCAAGGTTGGCAGCCGGACCCGCTCGATTGACGGCCTGCCCACCCGGGCGACCGACCGCTACATTGCGGGGGAATGACCGGGCCGGTGCAACTGAAGTTCGCCAGCTATAACATTCACAAGGCCGTCGGCACCGATCGGCGGCGCGATCCTGACCGGATCCTGGCCGTGCTGCGCGAGATCGATGCCGATGTGATTGCCCTGCAAGAGGCGGACCGGCGGATCGGGCGGCGCGAAAGTGTGCTGCCGCGTGAGGCGATCGAGGATTACACCCCGTGGCAGCCGGTGCCGCTCAATCACCGGCCGGATTCGCTCGGCTGGCATGGCAATGCCCTGTTGGTGCGACGCGGGATCAAGGTAGTGGAAGCCGGCGTGGTGCCGTTGCCCACGCTGGAGCCGCGCGGCGCGATCCGGGCGGACCTGATGCTGGACGGCCAGCGCTTCCGCGTGGTCGGCATGCACCTTGACCTGTCCGGCCTGCGCCGCCGCCAGCAGGTCCGCACGATCCTTGATCACCTGACCCGCTGCGATGGCCATTGCCCCACCGTGCTGATGGGCGATTGCAACGAATGGAGCCTGCACCGCGGTGCGCTTGGCGAATTCCGCGCGCCCTGGCAGCTGATCACCCCCGGCGCCAGCTTCCCCTCGCGCCGCCCGGTCGGCCGGCTCGACCGGCTGGGCATCGGCCGGCGGCGCGGGCGGCACCCGCA
>CAWUNP010000320.1:0-2551 GCA_963923805.1 uncultured Novosphingobium sp.
ACACAAGGAGTATCGTCGGCAGCGTCAGATGTGTATAAGAGACAGGTACTATGTGATCCTGCCGGACAATATCGGCCACGGCAAAAGCTCCAAGCCCAGCGACGGCATGAAGATGGCCTTCCCGCGCTATAATTATGCCGACATGGTCGCCAGCCAGCACCGGATGCTGACCGAAGGCCTGGGCGTGAAAAAGCTCCAGCTGATCCTCGGCACCTCGATGGGCTGCATGCACGCCTTCGTCTGGGGCACCACCCGCCCCGGCTTTGCCGAGCGGCTGGCGCCCTTCGCCTGCAACGCGATGGAGATTGCCGGGCGCAACCGGATGTGGCGGCAGATGTCGATCGACGCGATCAAGTCCGATCCGCTTTGGAACGACGGCAATTACACCAGCGCGCCCGAGAGCGGCCTGCGCACGGCCCGCTACATCTCGATGATCGCGGGTGCCAATGCCTGGGGCCTGCAGACCGAATACCCCACCCGTGAGAAGGCGGAGGCCGCGCTGCGCACCGGCTATGCCGCCCGCGCCACCGGTGATGCCGATGCCAACGACCAGATCTATCAACTGGATAGCTCGCGCGATTACAACCCGGCACCGGACCTGGCGAAGATCACCGTGCCGGTGCTGTGGATCAACAGCTCGGACGATTTCATCAACCCGCCCGAGCTCGGCATGGCCCAGCAGCACGTCAAGCTGATGCCCAGGGCGCAGTTCATCCTCTTCCCCTTCAGCCCCGATACCAAGGGCCACGGCACCCACACCTGGGCCAGGTTCTGGAAGGCTGACCTCGCCAAATTGCTGGCCAGCAAGTGACAGAACGCCGCACGCTCTACCCACCGCTCGAACCCTTCGCGAGCGGGATGCTCGACGTTGGCGACGGGCACAGCATCTACTGGGAACGCTGCGGCACCCCCGGGGGCAAGCCTGCGGTGTTCCTGCACGGCGGCCCCGGCAGCGGGATCAGCGCGAAGCACCGCCAGCAATTCGATCCCGCGCTTTACGACGTGCTGCTGTTCGATCAGCGCGGCTGCGGCCGGTCGCAGCCATTCGCCCATCTCGAAGCCAACACCACCTGGCACCTCGTCGCCGATATCGAGCGGCTGCGCGAACTGGCCGGGCACGACAAGTGGATGGTGTTCGGCGGATCGTGGGGTTCGACCCTCAGCCTCGCCTATGCCCAGACCCATCCGGAGCGCGTCACCGAACTGGTCCTGCGCGGCATCTTCCTCGCCAGCCAGCGCGAGGCGGACTGGCTCTACAAATACGGCGCGAGCGAGCTTTATCCCGAAGCCTGGTCCGAATTTTCCGGCCACATTCCGGCTGAAGAACGCCACGATCTTGTCTCTGCCTATCATCGGCGGCTGACCAGCGCTGACCCGGCGGTGCGGCTGGCGGCGGCCAAGGTCTGGTCGATGTGGGAGGGCGTCACCGTCACCCTGCTGCCCGATCCGGACATGCTGGCCGATTTCACCGCCGACGATCACGCCGTCGCCGTCGCCCGGATCGAGAACCACTACTTCAGCCACGATTGCTGGCTGGAGCCCGACCAGTTGCTGCTGGGTGCCCACAAGCTCCGCGGCATTCCGGGCGTGATCATGCAAGGCCGCCACGTTTGCTGCACGCCGCCCGCCGCGGCCTGGGCGCTCAAGCAGGCCTGGCCCGAGGTGGAGTTGCAGATCGTCCCCGATGGCGGCCACCTGTTCACCGAACCGGGCATCACCGATGGCCTGGTTCGCGCGACCGATCGCTTTGCGGGCAAGACTGCGGCTTGATTGCCGCCCGCTAAGGGTCCAAGGCTCCCGGCATGATCCTGGTTATCGACAATTACGACAGCTTCACCTGGAACCTGGTCCATTACCTGATGGAACTTGGTGCCGAGGTTGAAGTCGTGCGCAACGATGCGCTGTCGGCGGGGCAAGCCATCAGCAGCGGCGCACAGGGTTTCCTGATTTCGCCCGGTCCCTGCACCCCGAATGAGGCCGGGATCAGCCTCGATCTGGTCGGGGCCTGCGCCGATGCGGGCAAGCCCTTACTGGGTGTCTGCCTCGGCCACCAGTCGATCGGCCAGTACTTCGGCGGCAAGGTGATGCGCGGCGGGCTGATGCACGGCAAGACCTCGCAGGTCACGCATGACGGTACCGGGCTTTACGCCGGCCTGCCCTCGCCCTTCACCGCGACCCGCTATCACTCGCTGATCGTCGAGGACATTCCCGATAGCCTGGTGGTCAATTGCCGTTCGGACGATGGCCACGTGATGGGCTTCCGCCACGCGCATCTGCCGATCCACGGCGTGCAATTCCACCCGGAAAGCATCGCCACCGAACACGGCCACGCCATGCTGGCCAACTTCCTCAGCGTTTGCGGCATCAAGGCGAAGGAACTGGCGTGAGCTTGCTCCTGTCCGTCCGTCACCCTGAACTTGTTTCAGGTCCCATTCCGCAGGCTGATCTTTCGATTCCGGCGCTGCACAGCCGTGCCGCCTGCCTGAATTCTGCAACCAGAGGGCTGACGGCACGATGGGTGCTGAAACAAGTTCAGCATGACGGAGTGGGG
>CAWUNP010000321.1:0-2548 GCA_963923805.1 uncultured Novosphingobium sp.
CGGGTGCAGTTGCGCTATGTCGATTTTCCCAAGCCGCTGGTGAACGCCTACCTTTCGGCGGAGGACAAGACCTTCTGGAGCCATGGCGGGGTTGACTATACCGGCCTGATCGGCGCCGTGATCGATTATGTGGTCAAATTCGGTTCCGGAGCGCGCGCCAAGGGCGGCTCGACCATCACCCAGCAGGTCGCCAAGAACATCCTGATTGGCGATGAATATTCGATCACCCGCAAGTTCAAGGAAATGATCCTGGCCCGCCGGATCGAGGGCGTCCTGACCAAGCAGCAGATCCTTGAGCTGTACCTGAACGAAATTCCGCTCGGCCGGCAAAGTTTTGGTGTGCAGGCGGCCGCGCGCGCCTATTTTGGCAAGGACGTGGGCGATCTGAAGCTGCATGAGGCAGCATTCCTGGCAATCCTGCCCAAGGCGCCCGAGCGCTATGGCCGCGACAAGTTCCAGCAGATGGCGATCAATCGCCGCAACTATGTGCTGGATCAGATGGTCGACAATGGCTGGGCAACCGCGGCCGAAGCGGCCGAGGCCAAGGCCCAGCCGCTGGGTCTCATTCCCCGCCGCGCCGAAAGCTACGATCCCTCGGTAGGCTACTTCGTTGAAGACGTTCGCCGCGAGCTGATCGAAAAGTACGGCGAAAAGGCCGAGGATGGCCCGAACAGCATTTACGGCGGCGGTCTGTGGGTGCGGACCTCGCTGGATCCGCAGCTGCAGAAGGCGGCCCAGGATGCGCTGCGCACCGGCTTGCTGCGTTACCAGGCCGGGCGAGGCTGGGGCGGCGCAATCGCAAAGATCGCGGTTGATCCCGACAATTGGCAAACCGAACTGATCGCCTCTGGCAAGTCGCTCGCTTACCAGGATTGGCGCGTCGGGGTGGTGCTTTCACGATCAGGCGGCCGGGCAACGATCGGCTTTACCGACGGCAGCAAGGCCCCGCTGGTGGCCCTGCCGGATTCGCTGCGGGCTGGAGACGTGATTGCGGCCGCGCCGAATGGCAATGCTTGGGCGGTGAAGAATGTGCCTGCCGTGTCGGGCGGGTTCGTGGCGGTTGATCCCAATTCGGGCCGTGTTCTGGCGGTGCAGGGTGGCTTTGATGCCGGTCTGGGCAGCTTTAACCGCGCCACCCAGGCGCAGCGCCAGCCCGGCTCAACGATCAAGCCCTTTGTCTATGCCACCGGGCTCGACAACGGGATGACCCCGGCCACCGAGGTGCTCGATGGCCAGTTTTGCGTCTATCAGGGGGCCCAGCTTGGTCAGAAGTGCTTCCGCAACTTCGATATGCGCGGGGCGGGTGGCACGCACACGATGCGCTGGGGGCTTGAACAGTCACGCAACCTGATGACCGTCCGCATCGCCAACGATGCCGGGATGGATAATGTTGCCCGGCAGATCGACCGGGTGGGGATCGGCAAGTATCCGCCCTATCTCTCCTTCGCGCTAGGCGCCGGGGAAACCACTGTGCTCAAGATGGCGAACGCCTATGCGGCACTGGCCAACAACGGGGTTCAATATGCCCCGACTTTGATCGACTTTGTGCAGGATCGTAACGGCAAGGTAATCTGGCGTTCGGACACCCGGCGCTGTGAAAAGTGCAGCATGGCCGAATGGGATGGCAAGCCGATGCCGCGCCTGGCAAAGCGCGGCAAGCAGGTGCTGGATCCGCGCACGGCATTCCAGGTGGTGCATATGCTGGAAGGCGTGGTGACCCGCGGCACGGCAACCGTGTTGCGCGATCTGAACCTGTCGCTGTTCGGCAAGACGGGGACCACCACCGGTCCCACCAACGTCTGGTTTGCCGGTGGGTCACAAGACATCGTCGGGGCGGTATACCTTGGCTATGACCAGCCGAAATCGCTGGGAGGCTATGCCCAGGGCGGTTCGATCGCGGCCCCGATGTTCAAGCAGTTCATCCAGGAAAGCCGCAGCCGCTGGTTTGACCGGCCCTTCGTGGCCCCGGCCAATATTCACTGGGTCAAGATTGATCGGGTCTCTGGCAGCAAGGTTTTTGCCGGCAGCCCGACCGATGATCCCAAATCCTCGATCATCTGGGAAGCCTTCAAGGCCGATAGCGAGGTCCAGCGGACATCGCGCCAGGATGACCTTTCAAAGCAGCGCGATGCCTTGATCGCCCAGATCCGGCGCGGCACGCAGGCCCAGTCCGGCGAAACCGACAGCGCTGCGGTCGCTGAACCGCAGATTACCGCGGATAGCGCAGTTGCCATTCAATAATCAGGAGCCGCAGTCATGACCATTCGTCCGATCCTTGCCGCTATCGTACTGGGTGCCGCTGCTGTCCCGGTGGCGGCCGACCTTCCGGTAGGTGCCCAGGCGCCGGTCTTTGCCACCCAGGGGGCGAAGGGGGGCAAGCCCTTTGCCATCAATCTGCGCAGCGCGCTGAGCAAGGGGCCGTTGGTGCTCTATTTCTATCCGAAGGCTTTCACCAAGGGTTGCACGCTGGAAGCCAAGGCCTTTGCCGATGCTACTCCGCAATTCGCCGCCGCCGGTGCGACGGTGGTGGGCATGTCGGCGGATGACC
>CAWUNP010000322.1:0-2540 GCA_963923805.1 uncultured Novosphingobium sp.
TACCCGCCACAACCCGGTACCGCGTTTCTTTCTCGGCGGGATTGCGGTGATTGCCGGCGTGCGACTGCGCAGCCGCGGGGAGAAGGTCCACCGCGGCGCCTTCCTGCTGTCCAACCATGTTTCCTGGCTGGATATCCCGGCCATTGCCGCCACCACCGGCAGCGCCTTTATCGCCCACGATGGGCTGGCCTCGATGCCGCTGCTCAAGTGGCTGTGCAAGATGAACGATACGGTCTTCGTTGCCCGGCATGATCGCAAGAGCGTGGCCCGGCAGGTCGAAGATGTCCGCACCGCGATCCGCGATACCGGCGCGCTGACAATCTTCCCCGAAGGCACGACCAGCGACGGGACCGGGCTGCTGCCTTTCAAAAGCTCGTTGCTATCGGCGCTTGAACCGCTGCCCGACGGCATCGCGGTCCAGCCGGTATTGCTGCATTTCGGCCCCGATGCGGCCAAGATCGCCTGGGTGGGTGAAGAGCATGGCGTCGACAATTTCCTGCGCCTGCTGGCCCGCCGCCAGCCGATTGAACTGACCGTCCATTTCCTGCCGGTGCTGACTGGGGTCGAACTGGCCAACCGCAAGGCGATTGCCCAGGCGGCGCGCGAGGCGATCCTCGCCCGGCTCAGCGGATAGCGCTTCAAAAGACGCTGCATTTGGCCTATCGGCGCGGGCCATGAATCCCATTTCGCCCCCGCGGACCTATCGGGTCAAAAGCTTCGGCTGTCAGATGAACGTCTATGATGGCGAACGCATGGCTGAACTGCTGGGTGAGCAGGGCATCCTGCCCGCGCCCGAGGGCGAGGAAGCCGACCTTGTCGTCCTCAATACCTGCCACATTCGCGAAAAGGCGGCGGAAAAGGTCTATTCCGACATCGGCCGCCTGCGGCGCGAAGATGGCACCAGCCCGCTGATCGCGGTCGCCGGGTGTGTTGCCCAGGCCGAGGGCGAGGAGATCATGAAGCGCGCGCCTGCGGTCAGCATGGTGGTTGGCCCGCAGGCCTATCATCGCCTGCCCGGGTTGATCGCTGAGGCGGTGGAGGGCCGCCGTGCGGTCGATACCGATATGCCGGCCGAGACCAAGTTCGATGCCCTGCCGGCGCGCCGCAAGGTTGGCCCCAGCGCCTTCCTGACCGTGCAGGAAGGTTGCGACAAGTTCTGCACCTATTGCGTGGTTCCCTATACCCGCGGCGCCGAAGTCTCGCGCCCCTTTGCCGATCTGGTCGACGAGGCGAAGCGGCTGGTCGATGCCGGCGCGCGCGAGCTCACCCTGCTGGGCCAGAACGTCAACGCCTGGCGCGATGAAAGCAACCGCGGGCTGGAAAAGCTGATCGAGGCGCTGGCAGTGATCCCGGGCCTCGCCCGGATCCGCTATACCACCAGTCATCCCAACGACATGACCGACGGCCTGATCGCCGCCCACCGCGATGTGCCGCAGCTGATGCCGTTCCTGCACCTGCCGGTTCAGGCCGGCAACGACCGCGTGCTCAAGGCAATGAACCGCAGCCACACGGCCGAGAGCTATCTGCGCGTGCTCGATCAGGTTCGCGCCGCCCGGCCCGACATTGCCCTGTCGGGCGATTTCATTGTTGGCTTCCCCGGCGAGACCGATGCCGAGTTCGAAGATACCCTGCGCCTGGTCGAGCGGGTTGGCTATGCCCAGTGCTTCAGTTTCAAGTATTCTGCCCGCCCCGGCACGCCCGCGGCGACGATGGACAACCAGGTGCCGGTTGCTGTCATGGATGAGCGTCTCAGCCGCCTTCAGGCCGCGCTCGGTGCCAGTCAGCGCGCTTTCAATCAGGCCTCGATCGGCAAACGCTGCACCGTACTGGTCGAACGCAAGGGCCGCCATCCCGGGCAGTGGCTGGGCAAATCGCCGTGGCTGCAGTCGGTCCACTTCACCGGCCCGGCGGAAATCGGCGACCTGGTGGAAGTCGAGCTGATCGAGGCCGCGACCAATTCGCTCTCCGCCCGCATGCTGGAACCGGCCGCAGCCTGATCGGTTTTTCACCGACTGTAACGGCCTTGTCGCTTGCGTGCGGCACCGCTGTGCCTAAGCTTCGAATCGGCCATTCCGGCTGCACTGAGAGGAGCGCCCCGCCCGCTTTATGGCTCGCAAACCTGCCCGCGCCCGCGAAGACCACGATGTCATCGGGCCAACCCGCATCCACCCTCGCCGCGCTCGGACCGAGATGGATTTTGACGAGGCCACGATCCTGGGGACGCTGTTCGGGCAGTTCGACGCCAATCTGGTGCAGATCGAAAACCGGCTGGGCGTGTTCATTTCCGCCCGCGGCAACCGGGTCCAGATCGAAGGCCCGGAAGACAGCGTCGGCCGCGCCCGCGACGTGCTGCGCGCCATGCACCAGCGGCTGATGGGCGGGCAGGATCTTGATGCCGGTGCAGTGGAATCGATCATCATGATGTCCGCAGAGCCAACCCTTGAAGGGATCGTTTCGGGCGATCACGGCGCGCCTTCAGTGATGATCCGCACCCGCAAGAAGACGATCGTCCCGCGCAGCGCGACCCAGATCGAATACAT
>CAWUNP010000323.1:0-2530 GCA_963923805.1 uncultured Novosphingobium sp.
AGTGAAGCCCATCGCCTGACTGGCAATTATGGCCTGATGGGCGGCTTCCCCATCCCGATCGATCCGGGCCAGAACTCGATCTATCTTGATCGCCCGGCCTTTGCCTTCGGTGGCTCGGGTCTGGTCTGCTCTCCGGCGGACTATGACCGCTTCCTGAAGATGATCGCCAATGCCGGCATGGTTGGCACCAAGCGCGTGATGGGCGCGGCAGCCGTGGCGCTGGGCACCAGCAACCTGCTGCCCGATGGCGTCGAAACCAAGGGGACCTTCATCGAAGGCGCAGGCAACGGCGCCGGTGGACGTTCGGGCATGGGCCGCGATGCTGGCACCTATGGCTGGGGCGGCGCGGCCGGAACGGTCGGTTTCGTCAACACCCGGCTCGGCCTGCGCGCCGGGGTCTATACCCAGTATATGCCGTCCGAAGCCCTGCCGATCCACGCCGAGTTTCCGGTTACCGTCCTGGCTGACCTGGCAAAGATGCGCGGCGCATGAGCGTCAGGATCGCTTTCGCCGGCTCGCCGATCGACCGGGCCGACCATATCCGCGCCAATCCCGATGCGCTGGCCGGGCTGATGGACTGGCGCGCCCGGCTGCTGAAGCTGGACGGGCTGGACCCCGTGATCTCGGTTGATGGCATGCTGGAATGGGGCACGCTGGCCGACGCGGCGCCCGACAGCGAGCTGGTTTTCCTCGGCCTGGCTGACGGCAAGGGCTGCTTTGCCGAGGTCGCGCCGCATCTTGGCGGCTCGGTGGCTCCGGCCAATCCGCGGCTGTGGGCAGCCATGGCCTCGCTCGACCATGGCGAACTGGCCACCTATGGCGGGGCGCGCAGCCTGGTCGATTGGCACGCCCGGCACCGGTTCTGCGCGCGCTGCGGTTCACCGACCACGCTGGCCAAGGGCGGCTGGCAGCGCTCCTGCACCAATGATGCCTGCAAGGCCGAACACTTCCCCCGGGTCGATCCGGTCACGATCATGCTGGTTGAGCATCAGGGCAACCTGCTGCTAGGCCGCCAGCCGCGTTTTCCGCAGCGGCGCTTTTCGGCGCTGGCCGGGTTTGTCGAACCGGGCGAAAGCATCGAGGATGCCGTCGCGCGCGAAGTGCATGAGGAAGCCGGCGTCGTGGTGCGGGATGTGACCTATGTCGCCAGCCAGCCGTGGCCCTTCCCGTCCAGCCTGATGATTGGCTGCCACAGCCATGCCGACAAGGCCGAGCTGACGATTGACACCACCGAGCTGGAAGAGGCCCGCTGGTTCTCCCGCGCCGAAGTGATCGCAGCGATGGCCGGTGATGAGGACGCCTCCTTCATCGCCCCGCCGCCGCACGCGGTGGCCCATCACCTGCTCAAATGGTGGCTTGAACAATGACCGCAAAAGTCTCGATCGACATCTGGTCCGATGTGATGTGCCCCTGGTGCATCATTGGCTATTCCCAGCTGCAAAAGGGGCTGGAAAGCCTGGCTGGCGAGATCGAGGCCGAGGTCCGCTGGCATGCCTTCCAGCTCAATCCCGACATGCCGCCAGAGGGGGAGGAGCAGCAGGCCCATATCGCCCGCAAATATGGCCGTACGCCCGATCAGATGGCCGGTGCGCGCGCGCAGATGAAGGAGATCGGCGCGCGGGCCGGCTACTCGTTCGATTACACCGGTGAGGGTGAAGCACCGGAGGCTCGCCTCTGGAACACGGCCAAGGCGCACCAGCTGCTGCTCTGGACCCTGGCCCAGCACGGGGCGGAAAAGCAGACCGAACTCAAGCTGGCGCTGTTTGATGCTCACTTCCAGCAGCGCCGCAATGTTTCCGATCCCGCGGTGCTGATTGCGATTGCCCAAAGCGTCGGGATCGAACGCGCCGGGGCAGAGGCCGCGCTGGAAAGCGCCGTGCTAGCCCAGCAGGCGCAGGAAGAGCAGCGCATGGCCTATGACATGAACGTCAGCGGCGTTCCGGCGATGGTGATCAACGGCAAGTTCCTGATCCCTGGCGCGCAGGAGCCGGAAACCTATGCCAAGGCCCTGCGCCGCGTCGTGGCGCGTGAGGCTGAGCTGGCGGCGCGGGCGGGATGATGCCGGATTACTCTGGCCAGGTCGCCGTGATCACCGGCGGCGCTGGGGGGATCGGCGGGGCCTTGGGCCGAGCACTGGAAGCGGCAGGCGCGCAGGTCCTGCTCGCGGACCGCGAGGCCGGAGAGGGGATCGTCGCCTGCGACGTGACCAGACCGGAAGACCTTGAAGCGCTGGCCGAATTGGCCTGGCAGCGCTTTGGCCGGGTTGACCTGCTGGTCAACAATGCCGGAATCGGCGGTGCCGGGGGGCGGCTATGGAAGGTCGATCCCGCAGCGGCGCGACAGGTGTTCGAGGTCAACTTCTGGGGCGTCTGGCACGGCTGCGCCGCCTTCGCCCCGCGCATGGCGGCGCAGGAGCATCGCAGTGCGATCTACAACGTCGCCTCGGAGAATGCGCTGTTCTGCGCCATGCCACGTCAGGCTGCCTATATCGCCTCGAAACACGCTGTGCTGGGCCTGACCGAAAGCCTGC
>CAWUNP010000324.1:0-2512 GCA_963923805.1 uncultured Novosphingobium sp.
GTCATTGCTGAGGCCGAGGGCCAGCTTTCCGGCCGCGGCCGCCTGGTCATCCGCCCGTCCGGCACCGAACCGGTCATCCGCGTCATGGCCGAAGGCGATGATGCGGCAGAGGTTGAACAGGTGGTCGATGCAATCTGCGCTGCCGTGCAGGAGGCCGCCCGTGCTTGAGATGCGCCCCGATTGCGAAAAGTGCGGCGCGGATCTTCCTGCCGAACTGCCCGGTGCCTTCATCTGCAGCTTCGAATGCACCTTCTGCACCGAATGCGCCGATAACCTGGATGAACGTTGCCCCAATTGCGGCGGCGAACTGCTGGACCGGCCAACCCGGGCCAAGCCGCTCCACGCCAAGCACCCGCCCAGCACGGCGCGTAAGTTCAAGGGCTAGCGCCAATAGCCTTCGACAGGCTCTGGGTAAGCGGTGAAGGATTTGGAACCGCGCCCTAACCCGCTCGGGCTGAGCTTGTCGAAGCCCCTGCGCCGCGCTAGCCCGCAATCATGACCACTCCCCCCCGCATTCTCTCCATCGCCGGCTCGGATTCATCCGGCGGCGCAGGGATCCAGGCCGATATCAAGACCGTAACCATGCTGGGTGGCTATGCCATGACCGCGATCACCGCGGTGACGGCGCAGAATACCTGCGGCGTGACCATGGTTGAGGCGCTCTCCCCTGAAATGGTCGCGGCGCAGATCGATGCCTGCATCGGCGATATCGGCGTCGATGCGGTCAAGATCGGGATGCTGGGTTCGCCCGAGATCGCCGCCGTGGTGGCAGAGCGGCTTGAGCGGCTTGGCGTGGCGGTGGTGTTCGATCCGGTGATGATCGCCACCAGCGGTTCGATCCTGGCCGATGCGGCAACAATCGCCGGGTTTGAACGGCTGATGCAGCTGGCCACCCTGACCACGCCCAACGTGCCCGAGCTGGAGGCGCTGGGCGGACCGGCGGCAATGGCTTCTCGCGGTATCACATACCTTGCCAAGGGCGGCGACGCCGACGGCCCCAGCGTTGAGGACGTTCTGGTCGTGCCGGGGGCAGAGCCAAGGGTCTGGTCGGCCCCGCGCATCCTGACCCGCCACACCCACGGCACCGGCTGCACCCTTTCAAGCGCGATCGCCTGCGGACTGGGAGCCGGGCTGGACCTGATCGCTGCGATCGAACAGGCCCGCGGCTTCGTGCGCGCGGCTTTGCAGGCCGCGCCCAGCTTTGGCGCCGGCAGCGGCCCGCTGGGCCATCAGGCGGTTCAGTCCAGCTCGTAGAAGTCGGCGATCTTGGCCCAGGCTTCCTCGGCCGTTTCCACCCAGTGGAACAGGTTGAGGTCTTCGTAATTGATCACGCCTTCTTCGGCCAGGGCCTCAAAATTGATCACCCGGTTCCAGAATTCCGCCCCGAACAGCAGGATCGGGATCGGCTTCATCTTGCCGGTCTGGATCAGCGTCAGCAGTTCCATGAACTCATCCAAGGTGCCGAACCCACCCGGGAACACCGCCACCGCGCGGGCGCGCAGCAGGAAATGCATCTTGCGCAAGGCGAAGTAGTGGAACTGGAAGGCCAGCTCGGGCGTGACATACTGGTTCGGGGCCTGCTCATGCGGCAGGACGATGTTGAGACCGATGGTTTCCGCCCCAACGTCCACCGCCCCGCGATTGGCCGCTTCCATGATCGACGGGCCGCCGCCCGAGCAGACCACGAACTGGCGCATACCCTTTTCGACGATCCCGCATTCGCTGGCGATCCGGCCCAGCTTGCGCGCCTCGTCATAATACTTTGACTTGGCGACCAGCCGTTCGACCACGGCCTTGCGTTCGGGGGTGGTTGCCGTCTGCAATGCCTTCTCGGCATCTTCGGGCGCGGGAATGCGGGCCGAGCCATAGCAGACCAGGGTCGAACCGATCCCGGCTTCGTCGAGCATCATTTCGCACTTCAGCAGTTCCAGCTGGAAGCGGACCGGGCGCAGTTCTTCGCGCAGCAGGAAATCGGTATCGCGGAAGGCCAGCTTGTAGGCCGGACTGCGGGTCTGCGGCGTGGCCGCCAGATGCGATTCGACGAAGGAGGCTTCCTGTTCGGCCTTGTAGAAACGGCGGCGGCTAAGCCGCTTGTCGGTCGGTTCGGTCATGGCGCCTTTTTCCTTTGCCTGCGATAACTTGCCAACCCCAAAAACAGTTCGGCCCGCCGCTCGATTGCAGAGCACGGGCCGTTGAATTCAGTTTGGGAAGTGGATGCCCGACAAGGATTCGAACCTTGATTGACGGAGTCAGAGTCCGCTCTCTTACCATTAGAGGATCGGGCAACGAGGGCGGTCCTCTAGGCGGGCCGAGCGCCCGCGTCAAGCCACTGCACTTGCCCTTACGGCCGCCTCGGGCTAGCATGGGTTCAGGTACCCGCTCTTGGGGCGGGATAATGATAAGAGTGTGATTGTTATGGCGGAAAAGTTTCCGCCGGCCATGCGCGAGGAGGCAGGACAGGGGTTCGAACCCGGACAGGACCAGCGCACCGCGCCCAAGCCTGCCGAAAACG
>CAWUNP010000325.1:0-2490 GCA_963923805.1 uncultured Novosphingobium sp.
AAGTGCACCATGTGGCGCGAGAACGGCCGCGTGGTGCTCGATTTCGCCGGCACCGACCCGCAGAGCACCGCCTCGATCAACATGTTCCTCAACGAAAACATGATGCGGATGTTCTTCGGCATCTACATGATCATGGTCTTCGATCCGCAAATCCTGTTCAACGATGGCTATTACAGCCTGATCGATGTCAGGATCCCGGAGGGCAGCCTGCTCAAGCCGCGCTTCCCGGCTGCACTGTCAGGTCGCACCCATGTCCTTGGCCGCCTGTTCGACATCCTCGGCGGTCTGCTGGGTCAGAAGACGCCGGAATTCCTCAATGCCGCCGGTTTCTCCTCCAGTCCGCACCTGTTCTATGCCGGGACGGACAAGAACGGAAAGTGGTTCCAGCTGTTCCAGATCGGCTTTGGCGGCATTCCCGGCCGTCCGATGGGCGACGGACCGGATGGCCACTCGCTCTGGCCGGGCTTTACCAATGTCCCCAACGAATTCCTCGAACGCTACTTCCCGCTGGTGATCGAACGCTATGAAACCGTACCGGACAGCGGCGGCGCAGGCCTGCACCGCGGCGGCAACGGGATCGACATGGTCTACCGCTTTCTCGAACCGGGCGTGATTGCGATCCATGACGATCGCTGGTTCGTGCCGCCCTGGGGCGTCAACGGCGGCGAACCGGGCGCACGCGCCCGCAAGGTTCTGGTCAAGCGGGACGGGACCGAAATGGTGCTGCCCAACAAGTGCGAAGACTTCAAGGTGGAAGCCGGCGACCGGCTGCACTTCATCACCTGGGGCGGCGGCGGCTGGGGTGACCCGCTGGAACGCGATCCCGCCTTGCTGGCCAAGGAACTGCGGCAAGGCCTGGTCACCGCGGCGGGCGCGCGGCGCTATGGCGTGGTGCTGAACGGCGGCGCGGTTGACGAGGCTGCGACTGCGGCCCTGCGCGCCGAAATGCGCGCCGCACGCGGCAGCATCGAAACCTTCAACTTTGGCCCCGACATCGAAACGCTGCGCGCCAACTGCCTGGCCGAAACCGGCCTGCCCGCGCCGATCCAGCCGCAATGGCACCACGGCGCAATCGCAGCAGAATAGAGGCAAGGTTCATGGCTAATCCAATCCTGCGCCAGAAGCTGGCCTCGGGACAGTTCTTCGTCGTCCCGGGCATTCAGGACATGATCACGGCGGTTATCGCCAACAAGGTCGGGTTCGATATCGTCTATGGCACCGGCTACTGGCTCACCGCCTCTGCCTGGGGGCTGCCCGATGCCGGGATTGCAACCTATACCGAGATGCTCAACCGCATGACCACGCTGGTAAAAACCAGCACCGGAGCGGTGATTGCCGATGGCGATACCGGTTATGGCGGCCTGCTTAATGTCCATCACACCGTGAAGGGCTATGAAGCGGCCGGGGTTACCGCGATCCAGCTTGAGGATCAGGAGTTTCCCAAGAAGTGTGGCCACACCCCCTACAAGCGGCTGATCCCGACCGAAGATATGGTTGAAAAGATCAAGGTGGCCGTCGCTGCACGCACCAGCGGGGACTTCGTGGTCATCGCCCGCACTGATGCCCGCGAAAGCGAAGGGCTGGACGGCGTGCTGCGGCGGATGGAGGCCTATTCCCGCGCCGGGGCTGACGTGCTGTTTCCCGAAGCCCTGCATAGCGAAGAAGAGATGCGCAAAGCCTGCGCAGAGCTGGACAAGCCCTGCATGGCCAACATGTCAAACCACGGCAAGACCCCGGTGCCGCCGGCCGAAGTGCTGGCCGAAATCGGGTATGGCTATGCCATCTACCCGTCACTGACCTCGCTGGCCGCTGCGGCAGCGATGGAGCAAGCGCTGCGCAATCTGAAGGATCACGGGATCGGCCAGCCCGACGGCCTGTTCGATTTCACCGAATTCTGCCACCTGATCGGCTTTCCCGAGGTTTGGGAATTCGAAAAGAAATGGGGAATGGCCAAGTGAAGCGCCGGATTGCCGCGGCCGTGCTTAACCAGAGCGGCGGCCACACCAAGCCCTATGGCAGCAATCTGCCGCTGACCGTGCAGAATTTGGAACTGGACGATCCCAAGCCCGGCGAAGTCCTGGTTCGCATCGATGCCGCGGGGATCTGCCATTCCGACCTCTCCGTCATCAATGGTGATCGCCCTCGCCCCATGCCCATGGCCCTGGGGCACGAAGCCGCGGCAACGATCCTGGCATTGGGCGATCCGAATGAACCGGGCCTGGCCGTGGGCGACCGGGTCGTGCTGGTGTTCCTGCCATCCTGCGGCCAATGCCCGGCTTGCCTCTCGGGCGAAGGTTACCTCTGCGGCAATGCCGCGGCCGCCAATGGCAAAGGCGAACTCCTGCGCGGCGGAAGCCGCCTGTCCTGCGCCGAAGGCACCGTCCACCACCATCTCGGGGTTTCTGCCTTTGCGACCCAGGCCGTGGTTGACCGCCGCTCACTGGTCAAAATCGATCCCGATATCCCACCTGAGACGGCTGCCCTGTTTGG
>CAWUNP010000326.1:0-2478 GCA_963923805.1 uncultured Novosphingobium sp.
AAGTGGGGCACGAAGGTAAACATCGCTGTCGATGAATTGATTTCTTAACCGCCTAGCGCCGGGGATGGAAGGGCTTTTTGCGGGAAATCACGGGATAAATTGGTAAATTACTGAATTTAAATCCTCTGATTGCGCAGGTATCGCAATTTCTACGGCAATGTTTTTGGTTTGTTCTCTGGGAAAATCAGCCATTTAGGGCCGACTCGGACCAGCGGCCCGTTCGTTTCCCGTATTTTCCCCGAACCGGGGATCAGGGGGTGTTGAAAGCGCGGCGAAGGAGCCCGGCCAGCGCGTCACGGCGCAGCCGGTCCTTGTCGTGGGCCGAGAGTACCTCGGCATCGGCCAGGGCCACCAGACGTCCCCGGCCAACCTGGCAGAGCACCAGCAGGCCTGCACCGGCGATCCGGCAGTTTGCCCCTGCACTGCGCCAGGCCCCGGCCAGATTGACCGGGATCGTCAAGCCGTCGGCCGCCACCGGCCTGACCCCCACCGGCTGCTGCTCGTCAAAGGTCAACTCCAGTTCCCACCGGGTCAGGATGGGCGAAAGCAGCACGATATCCTGCGGCCGGCGGGGATCAACCAGCGGATAGACCGATGGCTCGGTCAACAGGGGATCGGCCAGCAGCAACAACTGGCCGCCGCCGCGCAGCCAATTGTCCAGCGCGACATTCTCGGTCGGTGAAAGCGGCCGCGGCTGAGCGATCACCAGCCGCTTCAGGCCGGGTTGCAGATCATCCAGCGTATCAAGGGGCCGGATCGGTCCAAGCGCGGAGAGGGCCTGTTTGACGCGGTGCGGCGATTGGCCGGCCGCCAGGAGTTGTTGCGGATCCTCGCCCTCGCCCCAGATCAGCGGCAGCGATGTAAACAGGCCAACCGGTTCAGGATCGTGCGCGGGGCCGGAGCGCCATGACCAGCCCAGCAGCCCGCCCACAGCGGCCAGCAGCAGCACTGCCGCCAGGACACTTGGCCTAATTCTTGGGCGTGGCACTGGGCTGCGGCGCGGCGCTGGGGGCCGCCGCCGGAACCACGCCGATATCGGCCAGCGGATCGGCTCGATCATCGGCCTTGGCCGGGGCCGCCGGCACTACGGCTTCGGACGAACGGGCCCGGTCATTGATGATATTGGCCAGCCCGACCAGCAGGACAATCGCCGCCAGCCCAAACAGGCCGGCCTGCAAGCGCTGAACCGCCTGGGCGCGCAATTCGCGGGCGCTGGGCGGCTCAAAATGCTGGGGAGCCGGGCGTTGATCGGGACGGTTGGAATGGGTTCCCATCAGGCCAGCCTAGTCGATCAGGCCAGCCAGGGAAAGACCGGCAGGCCCTTCGCGCGCAGCCACTCGGCATTGTAGAGCGAGGAGAGATAGCGGAAGCCCGTATCGCACAGGATCGTGGCCACGCGCACATCCTTGCGCCCTTCGGCCACCAGTTGCTTGCCCAGTTCCACCGCCCCGGCCACGTTGATGCCGGATGACAGGCCCAGGCACAGCCCCTCTTCCCGCAGCAGCCGGCCGACCCATTCAAGGCCTTCCTCATCCGCAATCCGGAACTGGGTATCGATCGGGGCGCCATCAAGGTTGGCGGTGATCCGCCCCTGCCCGATCCCTTCGGCCACGGAGGTGCCTTCAGCCTTGAGCTCACCGCAGGCGTAGTAACTGTACAGCGCCGCGCCGTGCGGATCGGTCAGGGCGATGCGGATATTTTCGTCAAAGGCCTTCAACCCCATGCCGACCCCGGCGATCGTTCCGCCGGTCCCGGCGGCACAGGTGAAGCCGTCAATCCGGCCTTCGAGCTGCGCCCAGATTTCCGGCGCGGTGCTTTCGATATGGGCCTTGCGATTGGCGACATTGTCAAACTGATTGGCCCAGACCGCGCCGGGCGTCTCTCCGGCAAGCCGGCGCGAGGTGTGGACGAAGTGCGCCGGGTCAGCAAATTTGGTCGGCGGCACCAGCACCAGTTCGGCCCCCAGCGCGCGCAGGGTGTCCATCTTTTCCTTGGACTGGTTGTCCGGCATGACAATCACGGTCTTGTACCCGCGGGCATTGGCCACCAGCGCGATCCCGATGCCGGTGTTGCCGGCTGTGCCTTCGACGACCGTGCCGCCCGGCTGCAGTTCACCGCGGGCTTCCGCATCGCGGATGATCCACAGCGCCGCCCGGTCCTTTACCGAAGCGCCGGGATTGGCGAATTCGCACTTGCCCCAGATCTCGCAACCAGCCGCCTCGCTTGGCCCCTTGAGCAGGACGAGCGGGGTGTTGCCGATCAGGTCGAGCGTGTTGTCTTGTACGAGCGGCATTGTCATCGCCCGAGAAGTAAGGCTGCCACGGGCCATGCGCAACGCATTTGCGCTTGGCCCGTCAGTAGCTCAATCTTCCGGTGCAATCGTAACCTTCAGGCCATCCAGCGCGTCGGTCAGCTGGATCTGGCACGACAGGCGCGAGGCATCGCTGCGGTGATCGGAGCTGTCGAGCAGGTCATTCT
>CAWUNP010000327.1:0-2467 GCA_963923805.1 uncultured Novosphingobium sp.
CCCCTAACCCCTCCCGCAGGCGGGAGGGGGGAAAGTTGAACACCACGTCACTGCTGCTGGTCGTGCTGGCAGCGGTCTGCCACGCCACCTGGAACCTGGCTTCAAAGCGTTCGGCCCATGCCGGCGGGGTTTTCCTGTTCTGGTCCACCCTGCTCTCCTCGATCGCCTTTGCACCCTGGGCGCTGTGGATCATGGCGGAGGAGGGGTTCCGGTGGACCTGGCTGTTGCTGGCTGCAATCTGCGCCAGCGGCTGCCTGCACCTGGCCTATAGCCACGCCCTGCAGACCGGCTACCGCAAGGCCGATCTCTCGGTGGTTTACCCGATCGCGCGCGGCACCGGGCCGCTGCTTTCCTCCACCGGGGCGTTCCTTCTGCTGGGAGAGGTGCCGGGGCCGCTCCGCTTGCTCGGTCTGCTCGGCGTGGTCGGCGGCATCCTGCTGATTGCCACCGATGGCCGCTGGTCCACCTTTGCCAAGCCCGGTGCCATGACCGGCCTGCGCTGGGGCATTTTGACGGGCGGATTGATCGCGACTTACACGCTGGTCGATGGCTCGGCGGTGAAGCTGCTGCTGCTCTCGCCCGTGGTGCTCGATTGGGGGGCGAATGTGGTGCGGACCGCGCTGCTTGCACCGCAAGTCCTGCGAGACCGCACTGCGGCGCGCACCGCGATGCAGGGTCACTGGATCAGCGCCTGGACCGTCGCGCTGCTGGCACCCTTTGGCTATATCCTGGTGCTCTGGGCGATGCAGCATGGCGCGCCGCTCAGCGTCGTGGCGCCGATGCGCGAGATGTCGATGATGCTGGTTGCGCTGCTTGGCATGGTGCTGCTGGGCGAGCCGGTCGGGCGGGCGCGGGTGGCGGGATGTGCCCTGATGGTGGCCGGGGTCGTGCTGCTGGCGCGGTCCTGATTGCGGCGCAATCGAACCACAATGTGACAAGATTAGCCGCACAGCCATTGTCGGACTGCGGCCCAGCCATTACCTTGCGCCCCATGAAGGAGCTGTTCCAGCACGCCGCGACCACTGACGGGATCACCGTCCGGGTGACCGTCAACTTCCTGCCGGAACAGTCGCAGGTCGAAGCGGGCAAGTGGTTCTGGGTCTATCACATCCGGATCGAGAACCACGGCGATCAGGCCGTCCAATTGCTGACCCGTCATTGGCAGATCACCGACGGGCGCGGCATGGTCAACTTCGTCGAGGGCGAGGGCGTGGTTGGCGAACAGCCGGTGCTCCAGCCCGGCGGCAGCCATGACTATGTCTCAGGCTGCCCACTGGCGACCCCGCACGGCTCGATGGAAGGGTTCTATACCTTCCGGTGTGAGGACGGATCGCTGGTTGAAGCGGCCATTCCCTTCTTCCCGCTGGCGGCGCCTGCCACGGCAGGCTAAAGCGCCTGCGCAATGAAGCGCACGCACCTGCCCTTGAACGCTCTGCGCGTATTCGATGCCGCTGCCCGGCATCTCTCGTTCACGCGAGCGGCAGACGAGCTGGCGGTAACGCCGGCCGCCGTGGGCCAGCAGATCCGCGCGCTGGAAGACCTGCTGGGCGTGGTGCTGTTCCGCCGCACGCCCAAGGGGCTGGAACTGACGGACGAAGCCACGGCCGGCCTCGAATCGCTGCGCACCGGCTTCCTCCATTTCGAAGACGCGGTGCGAGCCATGCAGGCCGGGCAATCGAGCCACGTCTACACCATTTCCGCGCCGCGCGATTTCTTCGCCGCCTGGCTGGCGCCGCGGCTGGCCGAATTCCGCAAGGCCAATCCCGAAGTCCGCTACAGCCTGATCAACGACGAGACGGCCGATTTCACCGAGGCCAATCTCGATCTGGCGGTGCGCTGGGCCGAAGGTCCGGGCGATCTTGAAGGGGTGGCGCTTGGTTCGGCCGAACGCGTGACCGCGGGTGAGGGGGACTGGATCGCCTGGCCCGGCGATCCCAACCCCGAAGGTGAGGATGCGGGTGCGCCCACGCTGCAGGCCGGCGATGCCGGGCAGGCGCTCGCCGCAGCGGCCGCCGGGATGGGCAAGGCCCGCGTGCCCGCACAACTGGCGCAGACCTGGGCCGGGGCCGGGCGTGGCGTGGTTCTGAGTGACCCCGAACCCTGCCGCCGCGCCTACTGGCTGGTCGCCCCGCTGCCGCAATGGCGGCAAAAGAAGGTCAAGGCGCTGGTTGCCTTCCTGACCCAAGGATAGAAATCCCCAAGCCAATCCCGCTCGTCGGCGCCTCGCCGCGCCAGAAAAAGCAGTCCTTCGACAAGCTCAGGACGAGCGGGCGTGGGACAGGCCTAGTTCGGGCTGACGATTACCTCGCCGCGGGCCATCACGAACTTCATCGCTTTCAGCACCTTCACATCGGCCAGCGGATCGCCGCTCACCGCAATGATGTCAGCCGCCTTGCCAGCTTCGAGCGTGCCGGTTTCCTTGTCGACGCCCAGCAGGGTAGCGGCGTTGACCGTGGCCGCCTTGATC
>CAWUNP010000328.1:0-2450 GCA_963923805.1 uncultured Novosphingobium sp.
CGGAGATGTGTATAAGAGACAGCTGCTCTTCCGATGCCTCGACCACGTCCGCCACCATCGAGCTGGCCGAGATCATCGCGGCAACGCTGAACACGTTGGAGAGGAAGAACAGCGCGAACAGCGGATAGGTCGATTGCGGGGTGCCTTCGGGAGGCCAGTACCCACCGGCGCGCAGCAGGAACGGCGTGACCCAGAAGGCCGCGCCGACCACCGCGGTGATTACGGCCGTATCGCGCTTGCCCCAGCGGGCGTGCAGCAGCGGCAGCAGCATGAAGCAGGCCACCACGCTGGCAAACAGCACCCACGGGTAGAGCATCAGGTCCTGTGGGGTAAAGCGCCAGATGAACAGGTAAAGGTAGTTGCTGATCGAAAAGGTAATCCCTTGGCTGGTATAGGCCAGCCCGCCGCCCAGCAGCAGGATCAGGAAGGCGCGGTGCGAAAAGCTTTCGCGCAGTTCGGCAAAGGCCGTGCCCAGGCTGAATTTCGACTGCACCCGCGCCGGGTAACCGCTTGCCACCTTGTGCTGGGCCAGCGCAGAGACCAGCACCGCGCCAGTGATCATGATCGCCCCGGTCAGGCCATAGGCCCGATAGCCTTCCGGCTTGAGCAGGCCGTCGGCCAGGAACACATTATAGGCCAGAAACATCACCAGCAGCCCGCCACCCCAGCCAAACAGGAAGCGGAACCGCATCAGCCGGGTGCGCTCGTCATAATCGCGGGTCAGTTCGGGAACCAGCGCCACCGAGGGCACCTCGCAGCACGAAACCAGCGCGCGGATCGCAACGACCAGCCCGACCAGCCCCCAGAAAGTTGGCTGCTGCGTCTCCGCCCAGAGCAGATACCAGGCGACGCCCAGCGGAACCGGCGCGAGATAGAGCCACGGCAAGCGGCGGCCCCAGCGGGTATGGGTGCGGTCGGACAGATAGCCGATCACCGGATCGATCAGGCCGTCGATCACCAGTGCCAGCATCAGCGCCAGGCTGACCAGCGTGGCATCCATGCCCAGAACCTGATTGTAGTACAGCAGCAGGAAGGTCGCGAGGCCGTTGTCCTTCACGCCATAGGCAACCGAACCCAACCCGTGAAAGATCGCGAGCCGCGTCGGAACGCGGCCCTCGATCGGGGTCACTGCTTGGCTTCCAGGAACTGCTGGATGGTATCGAACAGGCCGGGCGCCTCGGGATCCCAGGAATGGCGCGGACCGACCGTGATGCCGCCATCGACGATCATCGAGGCACCGGTCATGAAGCTGCCGGCCTCGCTCGCCAGGAAGGCCACCGCCTCGGCAATGTCGCGCGGCTGGCCGCCGCGGGCGACCGGCTGGGCATAGCTCGACATCTGGGCGATCATCGCATTGACCTGCGCTTTGTCAGCTTCTGCCACTTCAAGGCTGGCTGAGAAAATGTTGGTGTTGATGAAGCCCGGCTGCACCGCGTTCACGCGGATGCCATATTGCGCCAGGTCGGTTGCGGCGCACTTGGTCAGGTGCAGCACGCCAGCCTTGGCGACGGCATAGGCCGTGGGCGAATAGCCCGGACCGGCCGCTGCGACCGAGCTGGTGTTGACGATCGCCGCACCGGGACGCCCCTTCATGTAAGGCGCGGCATAGCGGATGCCCATCGCCACCGAGCGCAGCAGCAGGTGGAAGGTGCGGTCCCAACCATCGGCATCGATCTCGTCAATCGGCTCGCGCGCGCCGCCGGCACCGGCATTGTTGAACACCACGTCGATCCCGCCGGCAGCGCCGGCCTGGTCCATCAGCGCCTTGATCTGGGCCACGTCGCAAACGTCGCAGGCCACCGGGGTGATCCCGTCAAGCTCGGCGGCAAGCGACTGGACACCGGCCAGGTCAAGATCGGCAGCGAAAACGCTGGCGCCTTCCTTGGCGAAGAGCCGCGCCGTTTCGCGGCCAATGCCCGATGCCGCACCGGTGATCACGGCGATTTTGCCTGCGAAACGCATATCCTCTGGTCCCTCTATCTGTTTTGCCGCCAGCTTAGGGCCGAGCGACGCTCGGTCAACGCCAATCAGGTTTACGTTACGGCAAGCGGGCATCTCGACGCGGCTGGTCAAACCGGCGGAAATCCGCCCTTGCGAAAGGCCGCCGACTCGCCTTAACCTCTCGATTAAGAGAGGAGTCTGCCATCATGTCTGACCTTGACGCCTTCCGGGCCGAAATCCGCGCCTGGCTGGAGGAAAACTGCCCGGCCGAAATGCGCGAGCCTGTTCGCGGGGATGATGATCTCTGCTGGGGCGGCCGCAAGTTCCAGTTCAAGAACGAGGCCCAGAAGCTGTGGCTCGAACGCTGCGCAGCCAAGGGCTACACCGTGCCCGATTGGCCCAAGCCTTACGGCGGCGCGGGGATGAGCCCGGCCGAAGCCAAGATCTGGCGTGAGGAAATGAACCGGATCAGCGCGCGTCCGCCGCTGTCCTCGTTCGGCATCTGGATG
>CAWUNP010000329.1:0-2424 GCA_963923805.1 uncultured Novosphingobium sp.
AAGGTCGCGGCCGATGCTGCCGGCGATATCGTCAGCCGCGTAGCCGGCCTGTCGGTCGATGCCAAGGCGGCCACGGCTGCGGTGAAGGAAGCGCTCAATGGCTAACCTGCTCGTCCTTGCGGCCGAAGCCGCCGAACATGGCGCCGAACATGCCGAGCCGATCGCGCTGGGCCTGAACCCGGTTGCCTGGGTCGCCCTGTCGATGACCGTGCTGATCCTGGTCGCGATCTGGAAGAAGGTTCCGGGCATGATCACCGGCGGGCTCGATTCGAGCATTGCCGAAATCCGCAAGCAGCTGGATGAAGCCAAGGCGCTGCGCGCCGAAGCCGAAGCCCTGCGCAAGGAATATGCCGACAAGATCGCCAGCGCCGAAAAGGACGCGGCGGCCATGCTCGATCACGCCAAGTCCGAAGCCGATGCGATCGTCGCCAAGGCTGAGGCTGACACCAAGGCCCTGATCAAGCGCCGCGAGAAGATGGCGGAAGACAAGATCGCCGCGGCCGAACGCGGCGCGGTTGCCGAACTGCGCACCAAGGCCGCCAATGCTGCCGCCAGCGCTGCTCGCCAGCTGATTTCCGCGAACCACAACGCCAAGGCTGACAAGGCCCTGGTCGACGAGGCAATCGGCGGGATCTGATCCGCGCGGTCCGTTTCGGAATTGCGAAAGGGCGGCCCCAATGGCCGCCCTTTTCATTTGCCGGGTTCGAGCACGACCTTGCCGACAATCTCGCGCCGGGCCATGGCATCGTAAGCCTCGCGCCAGCGACTTAGCGGCAGGATCCGGTCAATGTGCGGATTGAGTCGACCATCCGCCGCCAGCGTCGCCACCGCCTCGCGGATCGCCTTGCCACGATCTGGAAAGCGCCGGGCATATTCCCCGGCGCGCACACCGACCACCGAGAAGCCCTTGATCAGGGGAATATTGGTCGAGATGTCGGCAATCCGGCCACCGGCAAAGCCAATCACCAGCAGCTTGCCGCCGAAGGAAACGCAGCGGGTGCTTTCATCAAACACATCACCGCCAACCGGATCGTAGACCAGATCGCACAGGCGCCCACCGGTCAGTTCGGCGACCTGCTCGCGGAAGCGCCCTTCCGCCAGGATCACGGCTTCGGCATCGCAAGCCGCGCGCAGGGCGCCTACCTTGGCCGGGGTGCCAGTGGTGGCGATGACATGGGCGCCCAGCCGTTTGGCCAGTTCGACCGCCGCGAGGCCAACCCCGCCGCTGGCCCCGTGGACCAGCACCCATTGTCCGGCCTTCAGTCCACCAATCTCGACCAGCGCGGTATAGGCCGTGCCATAGGCCGCGCCCAGCGCGGCGGCGGATACCATGCCAATGCCAGCGGGCATGGGTGAAAGCGCCCGCGCCGGGACCACTGCATATTCGGCAAAGGCACCGGTCTTGTTGCCGCCATAGACCCCGTCACCCGGCCTAAAGCCGCTATCCGGGTCAGCCTCGACAACCTCGCCAGCGAATTCCAGTCCGGCGATGAAGGGGACTTCCGGTTTGAACTGGTATTCCCCCCGCGTCATCAGCAGGTCGGGGAAGTTGAGCGAGGCCGCATGGACCTTGACCAGCACTTCGTCCGGGCCGCGCTGCGGTATGGGCAGGTCCAGCAGCGTGCAGCCGGAGAGATCGGTCGAAAGGGTCTGTACCTGGAGCGCTTGCATGATGGTCAGAACGTATCCTTGGCGGCGCGTAGCGCGGCAAAGACGGCCACAGCATCACCGCCGCCCCACCGGGCCGCCAGCGCCGGATCATCGGCGCGCAGGAAGGGGTTGGTCGCCAGCTCGCGCGCGAGCGGCGTGGGCACGGTCGGCTTGCCCGCAGACCGGGCTTTCTCGATCTGTGCGGCATAGGCCTGCAGTTCACCATTGTCCGGATCGGCGTGGAGCGCAAAGCGGGCGTTCGAGGCGGTGTATTCGTGCGCGCAGTACAGCAGCGTTTCGGGCGGCAGGGCCTTGATTCGCTGCAGGCTGGCCCAGAACTGGTCCGGCTGGCCTTCAAACATCCGGCCGCAGCCCAGGGCGAACACGGCATCGCCAACGAAGGCCAGGCCAGCCTCTGGCAAGTGGAAGGCCACATGACCGTTGGTATGGCCCGATACGTCGATCACATCGGCGGTGTAGGCCCCCAGCGACACCTTGCTGCCGTGCGCTACAACCTGGTCTGGCGCCGCGATCCGCTCAACCTCGGCCGGGGCGATGACCGTGCAGCCCGTCGCCGCCTTGATCGCGGCATTCCCGCCGGCGTGGTCAGGATGCCAGTGGGTGTTCCAGATATGGGTGATCTGCCAGCCCTTGTGCCCGGCCTCGCGCAGATAGGCGTCGGCGTCGGGCGTATCGATGCAGGCTGTCTCGCCGCTGACGGGGTCATGCAGCAGGTAGCCATAGTTGTCAGACAGGCACGGGAACTGGTGAATT
>CAWUNP010000330.1:0-2424 GCA_963923805.1 uncultured Novosphingobium sp.
CGCGCTCGTCAGAGATCGTAACGCCGAACCGGTCTTCCTGCGCCAGATGCGCCTCGATCTGGTCCGGCAGGTAATGGACGTTGGCGACGACCCGCCCCACCCCGGCATCGGCCAGCAGATCCAGTACGTGATCAAGCAGGGTCACCCCCGCCACTTCAACCAGCGGCTTGGGCCGGTTGGCGGTCAGCGGCATCATCCGCGTGCCCTTGCCCGCGGCCATGATCATCGCGGTGCCGGGCATCGTGCTCACGGCTGCCAGCTGCCCCCGCCGCTCTGGCGCAGTTCGGCCGGGACATTGGCATCAAACCAGCGCGCCACCGGTTCCAGCGCCGGATGGGCCAGATCGCGTTCGAGCAGCGCCCAGACCCGCGGGATGTAATCAAGGTAGCGCGGCTTGCCGTCGCGCTTCCACAGGCGGACGAAGATCCCCACGATCTTGGCATTCCGCTGCGCACCCAGGCGGGCATAATCCGCTGCAAAATCAGCCCCCGGTGCAGCCTTGCTGACGTAATAGTCCAGCATCGCCGCTTCGAGTTCGGGCGAGACATCGCGGCGGGCATCCTGCAGCAGCGAGACCAGGTCATAGGCCGGGTGCCCCACCAGCGCGTCCTGGAAATCGAGCAGGCCCTGTGCCTGCAACGAACCCAGCAGCATGATGTTTTCAGCGTGGTAATCGCGCAGCACCACCACCCCGGGGCGCTGGCGCGGCAGCATCGGGCTGAGCACCGCTTCCCAGGCGGCAGCATAGCCGGCTTCGTCAACCGACAAGCCCCGCGCCGGGCAGTACCATTCGGTAAACAGCCTCGCCTCGCGCTGGTATTCAGCCAGCGAATAGTCAAGGAACGGCCCCGGCGGCAGGCGGCGCAATTCGATCAGCGCATCAATCGCGGCGCGATAGACTTCCGCCTCGTCAGCCGGCCACTGATCGAGATATTCGCGCATCCGCACTTCGCCGAAGTCTTCCAGCAGGACCAGCCCGCGCGCGGCATCCTCCGCCAGAATGCGCGGCGCGCGCAGGCCGTTGGCATCGAGCCACTTGGCGGCACGCAGGAAGGGCGCCGGGTCTTCATTCGGCGGCGGCGCGTCCATCAGCATGGCGGCGCGATCGCCCAACCGGATGCGGAAATAGCGGCGGAACGAAGCATCGCCCGCCAGCGGTTCAATCACCGCACCCGGCCAGCCAGCGCCAGCCAGAAATGCTTCAAGCCCTTCGGGAAGATTCACGTCCATCCCGGCCGTCCTAGCCAATTGGCCCCCGGCTCGACAATCGCAGTGCGCTCCGTTTCCGCAGTTTCGATTGCGATGGAAAGGCAGCCCGGTTCATGGCCAAAACCGCCCGCATGATCGGGCCATTCGGCGATCATCGCCGCGCCCTCGCGGTAATCGTCCAGCCCGATTTCCTCGGCTTCCTCCGGCCGTTCCAGCCGGTAGAAATCGGCATGGACCAGCGGCAGGCGCACGCCGGGCGGATCGTAGGTCTCGATGATCGCAAAGGTGGGCGACGGCACCTCACCACGGTGCCCCAGCGCGGCAATGATCGCGCGGGCCAGCGTGGTCTTACCGGCCCCCAGCCCGCCGGTCAGCGCAACCACATCACCCGGCTGCAAGGCTGCGGCGATCTTTGCGCCAAGCGCCGCGGTCGCGGCCATGTCCGGCAGCGGAACCCTCACGGCAGTTCAATGATCGCCGCCGTGCCCTGCCCGGGCTCCGACAGCAGTTCCAGCGTGCCGCCGTGTGCTTCGACCAGACGCCGGGCCAGCGGCAGGCCCAGCCCCTGGCGCCGCTCAACCGCCTTGCCATCGGCAGACAGCTTGATCCCTTCCAGCGCGCGGGCCAGCGTGGCCGCGTCCATCCCCGGGCCATTATCCGAAATGACGATGCGCGCGCGGCCCTTGCGGCCCGACAGCTCTACCAGCACGCGGCCGCCCTTGGGGGTAGCGGCCAGGGCATTATCCAGCACGTGGCCGATCGCCCGGGCCAGCCGCCGGGCATCGCCGGTGATCCGGCCCACACCCTTGTCCCCGCGCAGGTCCAGCGTCAGTCCGGCTTCGCGGATGCGATTGGCGCGGTCTTCGACCAGGCGGGTAACGAGGGGATAAAGCTCAACCTCCTCGCTGACCAGCGGCAGCAAGCCGGCCTCGCTTTGCGAAAGATCGAGAACCGAATCGATCTGTTCGCCCAGCCGATCAACCGAAGCGAGGATCGCCGCAACATATTCGTGGCCCTGCCCGGAAAGCTCTCCGCCCAGCCCGGCATCAAGCAGTTCGGCAAACCCGCCAATCGAGGTCAGCGGGGTGCGGAAATCGTAACTGATATTGGCCAGGAACCGGGTCTTGAGCGCGTCTGCCTCTTCCAGCGCGGCGGCCCGCTGCTTCAGCGCTTCCTCGGCCTTCTGGCTATCGGTAACGTCGAGCACGGTCAGCA